>NZ_NOIF01000098.1 GCF_002265265.1 Photobacterium sanguinicancri | reverse complement strand
GCCTGAGGCTGCCGTTTTTTTTGAATTCTATAATAAGGTAATGCATTAACGCGGGCTAAACTCATCTCGTCCATTTCAGTATTACTAACATTCGATTTTAGGACTCGATTTACACCATCAACTTAATAATTTTTCCAATTTTGATTAATCGTTGCCTGTCGCTCACCAACTACGTGGCTCATAACACCGAGAATGAAACGGACAAAAATAACACAACCGTTTGTAACTAATCGAAAAAGTCCCCTAGTCAGCACCAGCCGCCAGCGTTTTATCTTCCTTCATACTGCCTTAACCTGTTCGGTCTAAACAAGCCTTTTCGTGAAAGTTTTTTACGACAAAACCGATTTGATCACAGAATTATTCTGGATATATTTAAAAAAAACAAAACGTGACATAGATCACATTATCATCGCCTGAATTTAGTAATCTGAACTCAACCCAACGAAGGGTAGCAAAAGAGGAAGATAATTATGACAGTAGAAATCACCGGCAAAAACCTAGATATCACCCCTGCTATCCGTGAGAGAATTGAACTAAAATTCAATAAGTTAGAAAAGTATCAAGTGCCGCTAATTAACAAACATGCTGTTATTAGCACTGAGCCTAGCCGTAAATTTAAAGTTGAAGCATCTGCTGCTATTCCGGGAGGTAATATTGTTGCCTCAGCAGAGCACGACGACATGTACGGTGCAATTACTGAAGTCTATCAAAAACTCGAACGCCAACTGAATAAACAAGCGCATAAGCCTTCTGCGCGCCGAGCAAGCCACAGTGACAAACCAGAGCTTGCTGAAGTTGAGGTAGAAGAAGAAGCTGACGTATAACCGCAAGCTTTGAAGAGGAATTGATAACAACCCCGCCCTGTGCGGGGTTTGTTCGTTTTGGCTAGGGTTTCACCTTGACAACCCTAGCCAACCACAATATGGTGATTTAATCCCATAAGGGATACAAGACTGTAAACAAATTATTACATATACGAAACGAGTGTTCTCTACAAATGCTTATAACAAACCTGTTTTTCTTTACCTTCTTTTTTATGTCCCCTTAGTGGAGGCTATTCGTTATGCAAGAAAGAAGATAAAGACGAATAGAAAGCCTCCCAAACGGGGGGCTTTTTTGCATGTATTCACAACATATATACCGTATTAACCGATAAGTTGCCGCGATAACAAGGATCCTTATGACAGAACAACAATATTCATTGGACGATATTCGCAAGAATGTGAGCCGAATAGATAACGAACTTTTGCAGCTATTAGCTGAACGTCGCCAACTTAGTCTTGAAGTCGCAAAAAGCAAAATTGAAACAGCTAAACCAGTACGTGATTTAACGCGGGAACAAGCCTTGTTGTTGCGTTTAGTTGATGCGGGTAATGCACTACAACTCGATCCACAGTATGTAACCCAAATATTTCATACCATTATTGAAGATTCAGTCTTATACCAGCAGGCATATTTGCAAAAACTCACCAACCCAGAAAGTTTACAACCTGTAGCTCGAGTTTCTTTCTTAGGATCTCAAGGGTCATATTCTCACCTTGCCAGCCGTAACTACTTCAGTAAAAAACAAACCAAACTGGTTGAGATGAGCTGTTCGACATTCCGTGATGTCATCAATACCGTCGAAACAGGCAATGCTGACTATGGGGTGCTTCCCATTGAAAACACCAGCTCTGGATCTATCAATGAAGTGTACGATTTACTTCAACATACTAGCCTGTCGATTGTCGGTGAAATCACCCAACCGATTGAACATTGCTTACTTGTCGCAACCGACACTAACCTAGACCAAATTACCACGCTGTACTCTCACCCACAGCCCCACCAGCAGTGCAGTGAATATTTACATACAATGGGGAATATTAACCAAGAGTATTGCTCAAGCACCGCAGAAGCAATGCAAAAAGTGGCTGAACTGCAACGTGCTGATGTCGCAGCGATTGGCAATGCCTCCAGCGGTGAAATATATGGCTTAACAGCAGTGAAGTCTGGTATTGCGAACCAACAAGAAAACTTCACGCGTTTTATTGTTGTTGCCCGTAAACCCGTGGAAGTGACGTCTTTGATCCCCGCTAAAACCACCTTAATCATGTCAACCGCTCAGAAAGCGGGGTCTTTGGTTGAGTGTTTAGTGGTACTGCGTAACCTCAATATCAATATGACTAAACTAGAATCTCGTCCCGTTATTGGCAATCCGTGGGAAGAAATGTTCTACCTTGATGTTGAGCAGAATCTAAAATCGGAAGTGATGCAGGGTGCACTCGAAGAACTCACGCGCTTAACCCGCTTCATTAAAGTGCTAGGTTGCTATCCAAGCGAAAATGTAAAACCCGTTGATATTGAGTTTTGATAAAACGAAACAAACTCAAATAACTAAAATAAAACAAGAGAGCATCAGGCTCCCTTGTTTTTTATTTTGAACAGCCACTAATGCCAATGGTAATTACTGAGAAGATAACAATTTAGTTAACCATTTTATGCAGTTCAGACAATGAGGTTGCCATTTTCACACCCGGTACATTGGTACCAACCGTTGCAACAAATGAACCACTGACATTCCCTTTTTTAAAGGTGGTAAATGCAACACGGTACAAACCTCGCGTTAGAGCTTTTTCTGGTTTATTTACCTGTGTTTCAATGCGAACTAAGGAATTGTATTTAGCATGGCGCTCTTCTTCATAAGTGTCATCACCATCATCATCATTATCTAATACGCTAAAGACCTTCTTGGCATTTTTGATTTTATCAGGTGAGAACACGCTCATACGCTCCACTCGGATCCAAGTATCAAACCATTTATCCGCATCTTTCTTGAGCTTTTTCTCAAAGCCTTTTTGAACGAAATCATCACTCGTAGGCTCAGCTAAATCCCCCACTGGTGAAATCATACGTACCCCAAGTTCATCCAATGCAGCAGGCACCCACACATACAAGTAGTACGCATCTTTCCCTTTAATTTTCGCTGATGGCTTTGAGCTTTTATCTATATAACCAAAGTAGTTAACGCTATTTGCATAAGGTACTGAAATTTGAGCAATCCCCAAACCTTCAGTTCGACTGGACGTTAAACTGGGCAAACCATCCCCTGTTAAGCTACCAAAACTAAACGCCATCGCCGATGAGCTAGACAAGATTAACGCGCCAACTAACATTTTTAATTTCATTCTCGAATCCATATTATTACCCCTCTCCTAATATCTGAATATCTGTAGTTGAAGCAAATAACAGGGAGAGATTAGGTATAAACATCCATTTAATTAGAGTGTTAGCATAAATAATATCGAGCAAATTCATATTGCGCAGTAAAATTAAAACGCTCTCACTCGCAAACAATGTTTGTGAGTGATTACTCGGTTACGTTTTTATTGGAAGTTAGCGCAAACGCAGGGAGAAAGGAATTGTGCAATTTTGGAATACTCGAGCAAGAAGCTTTACAGAATACAGGCGAAAATGAATAACCACTCTCGCCTGAATAATGTTGTGGTTTATGATCTGTGGGTCGAATCATTCGCTTGGCGCAATAACCCTTGGCTTTCCGTTAAGAAGTGCTGGGCGTAATCACCAAACCAATTTTCAACTTGGTCAAAGGCTTGAGTGAATGCGGCCTTATCTTGGCTTTCAAGCATGGTAATCGCTTCGCCAAAACGTTGATGGAAGCGTTTAATCATCGCCAAGTTTTGCGGGGCAGACATTATGATATCGGCATACAGCTGTGCATCCTGCGCGAATAGTCGCCCAACCATTGCAAGCTCTAAACGATAAATCGGTGAGCTTAGCGAAAGCAATTGGTCTAATCGTGGATCTTCTTCGGCAAGGTGTACCCCATAGACAAATGAAGTGAAGTGACGCAACGCTTGGATCAACGTCATGCCCTGATCATGTTCAATCGCACTGATCCGGTTTAAGCTCGCACCCCAAATTTGGAACTGCTCTAATAGCCACTGGTAATGCTCTGGGTTACGCCCATCACAGTACACAATCACTTGCTTTGCAAGACTTGGAATATCAGGGCCAAACATTGGGTGCAAACCAATAACCGGTCCTTTATGTACTTCAAGCATGGCTTGTAACGGACCACTTTTTATCGAGGTTAAATCCGCTAAGATACAATCTGCAGGTAAATTGCCTAACTTGGCAATCACTTGTTCGGTAACGTTGATTGGCACCGAAACCACAACCATACCTGCATCCGCTAAAATTTCATCTGCCTGATCCCATTCATCACTACCTAGCTTACGTACTTGGTAACCCGACAGTTCAAATAAACGACAGAACAATCCACCCAGTTGACCATGACCACCTACCACGACAATCGGGCGCAGATCAGGCTTGAGGCATTTGAAGCCAGAGTCATTTTCACTGGAGTATGATTCACGCATGGTACGGCGCAAAATATCTTCAATCAGATCAGGTGGTACCCCTTTGCTTTCGGCTTCTTCACGACGAGAAGCTAGCATTGCAGCTTCACGATCGGGGGCGTAAATAGGTAACCCATGCTGACTTTTTACGTGACCAACATCTTCCACTAAAGATAAACGGCGAGCTAATAGCTCAACCATCTGGCGATCAACCTCATCGATTTGATCTCTTAATTTGCTCAGTTCCGCGACCATGACTCTGCTTTCCGTACTTATTGATTACGTTCTTGTAAAAATGGGACTAGCTCTTTATGCGCATGACGTAGAAGTGATTCGGTATCACCCCAATTAATGCAGGCATCGGTAATTGACACACCGTAAGCCATTTCGTTACGTGCTAGATCTGCACTTTGGTTACCTTCATTGATATGGCTTTCCAGCATCAAACCAATGATTGATTGGTTACCTTCGCGAATTTGGTGAATAACATCTTCAGCAACTAAAGGCTGACGACGGTAGTCTTTGCGCGAGTTTGCGTGGCTACAGTCTACCATCAGAGACGGAGATAGACCTGCAGCACTCATCTCGTTTTCACACTCAGTCACAGAGACAGAATCGTAATTTGTTTGTTTACCACCACGGAGGATCACATGACCATCAGGGTTACCTTGGGTATTTAGCAAAGCAACCTGCCCTTGGCGGTTGATCCCCATAAAGCGGTGACCGGAAGCTGCAGCTTGCATCGCGTTAATTGCAGTGCCGAGGCTACCATCGGTACCATTTTTAAAGCCAACAGGCATGGATAAACCACTTGCCATTTCACGGTGTGTTTGTGATTCAGTCGTACGAGCACCAATGGCTGCCCAGCTAAATAAATCACCTATGTACTGCGGGCTGATTGGGTCTAAGGCTTCGGTTGCTAATGGAATACCCATTTCAACCAAATCAATCAATAGCTGACGCGCAATGTGGAGACCTTCTTCAACCTCAAAAGAGCCGTCTAAATGTGGGTCGTTGATCAAACCTTTCCAGCCCACCGTGGTACGAGGTTTCTCAAAATACACACGCATTACAATGTAGAGCTGATCGTCGAGTTGCTCAGAAAGCTGCTTCAGTTTTTTCGCGTACGTTTTTGCAACTTCAATATCGTGAATAGAACATGGGCCACACACCACCAGTAAACGATGATCGCGTTTATGAATAATGTCGGCAATGGTTTGACGAGATTGTTGAATAAAGCCAAAAGCAGATTCACTAACAGGCAACTTATCCTTGAGTTGATCAGGCGTGATCAATACTTGTTCATCTTGAATGTGAATATTATTGAGTTGGTCTTTTTGCATGTTGGCTTCCCTGTAAAATCTGTCTCAGTCTTTTTATGCTAGCAGAATCTTTTCTACTTCATCTTAAGAGTCACATTAACAAGCCTTTTCCTCCCTTTGCAACAGGGTGTAAACAATATTTACCATTCGTAAATATAGGTTTACACCCAATAAATATTGGGGTTATCCCTCAAAGCTGGTTAACATATTGCTAATCACAGTTATAGGCCGCCTCATGGAACTGATTTTCTCGCTTTTGCAACAACTCAGTGTGTATTTAGTTATTGCTTACCTCCTGAGTAAAACACCACTATTCATGCCCATCACGACAGTTTCTGGGCGGTTATCACAACGGTTTTCCTGCTACATTTTGTTTTCTTTATTCTGTATTTTAGGAACTTACTTTGGTTTAAACATCGACGATGCAATAGCCAATACTCGCGCTATTGGGGCCGTAATGGGCGGATTACTAGGCGGCCCGATCGTCGGATTTGCGGTAGGACTCACGGGCGGAATGCACCGCTATTCTATGGGGGGATTTACTGATGTCGCCTGCGCTATCTCGACGACCATGGAAGGAGTCATGGGCGGGTTGCTGCACCTGTATTTAGTTCGTTCAGGTCAAGTTGAACAACTTTTTAAGCCTTTTATCGTCTTTATTATTACGCTTTTTGCTGAAATCATGCAGATGTTGATTATTCTGGTGGTCGCTAAACCATTTGATCAAGCCCTACATTTAGTCAGCGCTATCGCCTTGCCGATGGTAATTGCGAATTCACTGGGTGCCGCTCTGTTTATGAGTATTATCCAAGACCGTAAAACCATATACGAAAAATACTCTGCTGCCTTTTCCAGCCGAGCACTCAAAATTGCCCAACGCTCGGTTGGGATTTTGAGCCAAGGCTTCAATAAAGAAACGTCTAAAAAGATTGCTCAGATTGTTTACGAAGAAACCGGGGTTGGCGCTGTAGCCATTACTGATAGAGAAAAGATTCTCGCGTTTATCGGTATAGGTGACGACCACCATTTACCGGATACCCCTATTTCATCTGGCTATACCCGTCGCGCTATTGATAGCTGTGAACTGGTGTATGCCGACGGTTACGACATCCCTTATTGCTGCTCACTCCATGAGAAATGTCGGTTAGGCTCCGCTTTAGTGATCCCGCTAATTGGTGGTAATAATGAAGTACTAGGCACCATAAAATTATACGAACCCAAGCGAAAGCTATTCTCGACCGTTAACCTGACACTGGGTGAAGGCATAGCCAAATTACTCTCAAACCAAATTTTGACCGGACGTTATATTCAGCAACAGACCTTGTTAACACAAGCAGAGTTACGCTTGCTACAAGCACAAGTGAATCCCCATTTTTTATTTAATGCACTCAATACCATCAATGCCGTTGTACGCCGTGATCCCGATAAAGCCCGTCAGCTTATCCAGCACTTATCGCAATTTTTCCGTCGTAACTTAAAACAAAACATCGAGACTGTAACGCTCAAAGAAGAGCTTCAACATATTCATGCCTATTTAGAGATTGAACTGGCTCGTTTTTCTGATCGCCTAAATGTACAGGTTGATGTACCAGAGGTTTTACTCACTCTTAAGCTGCCCACCTTTACCTTGCAACCTTTAGTGGAAAACGCTATCAAACACGGTACTTCAACCCTATTAGAGAATGGTATTATTCATATTCGCGGCGCCGTTCATGATCAGACGATCACACTCGTTGTCGCTGATAATGCAGGCTGCTACCAACCTGTAGGTGAAGAAAGTGGGCTTGGTATGAAGATTGTCGACAAACGCCTTAAAAATATGTTCGGTAAACAATATGGCGTTAGCATGAAATGCCAGCCGAACGAATCGACAGAAGCCGTCATCACTTTACCCGCAGCGCTACTTACCAATACAGCGCCGCTCAACCAACAGTTAAAATTACAATCAGCCTCAACGGAGAAACCCTCACATGATTAAAGCACTGGTGATAGATGATGAATTATATGCCCGTGAAGAGCTGATCGATTTACTGACTGAAAGTGGTGAAATAGAGGTGATTGATGAGTGCCCTAATGCAATTGAGGGACTGAAAAAAATCAATACTCTAAAACCTGATGTGATTTTTTTGGATATTCAAATGCCGCAAATCACAGGGATTGAAATGCTGAGCATGCTCGACCCCGACACTATGCCAAAAGTCGTCTTTGTCACCGCATATGATGAATTCGCCCTCAAAGCCTTTGAAGATAATGCCTTTGATTATTTACTCAAACCCGTTGAGAACGATCGCTTACGAAAAACCATCAAGCGACTTAAACGTGAATGTGCGATTCAAGACTACTCGCCAATAACCAATGACATGCTGGAATTGATCCCGTGCTGCGGTCATAACCGTATTATTTTGCTGCGCCCAGATGAGATTGAAACCGCTTTTTCTGATCTCTCGGGGGTACATGTGATCACCAAAAATACCCAAGCGACAACGCAACTCACCCTAAAAGTGCTTGAAGAAAAAACACCGCTGATCCGTTGCCATCGCCAATATCTGATCCACCCGCAAGCGATCAGGGAAATTAAATTACTTGAAAATGGTTTAGCTGAAATCACCACGTTACATGGTTCACAAGTACCCGTAAGCCGCCGTTACCTTAAAGAGCTAAAAGACAGGTTCGCTCTCAACTAGACTTGTTATGACCTTTGCTTACGGGCAAAGGTCAGTTACCAGCCCCCATCCGATGACATACTGCGATCGAACCCTTGCTTCCAATACACTTGGTACAGGCCCTCGCCTTCACGGCGAAATTCGCAAACACCCCAGTCCATCTTCATTTCCAGCCCCATTTGTCGCAACTGCTCAAGTGAGCAATAAGACTCCAGCCCTTTCTGATACCCCTTAAGGTAAGTATCGTAATCAAGATTAACAGTGTCGTTTACTTCAGAAACCGTCTTTTGAAGAGCTAGCTCTGCAACCGGGTTTTCGCCTCGTTGCCCTTTCTTAAATCCAAGCTGGGACCAGTTTTCATCAGTAATTAACCGCTGTGTAGAAATGGGCGTAGAGCATCCGCTCAATAATGAAATTAATATAATTGTCACACTGATCATCTTCAACATAACGCACCCCATCGATAACAATGATTAATTAACAATAAGTTAAAATACTTAACCAAGACTGAATTCTCCCCCGTAATTGCGGACTTGCCTCGCAAAAGTAACACCTATCTACCAACAAACGAGCACTCAACTAAAACCGCTCAATCACCTCACCGACCACTGACCTCGCTATATAACCACTCACTGGTTTATTCAGTGCATCTCCGCTCTAGATTCGTAAGATGGCATGATAAGCACTCCCCCAACAAACACAGCGAGAAAACAAAATGACTTGGTTCTTACTCTGCGTTGCCGCACTGATAGGTGGATATTTCATCTATGGAGCATTTATTGAAAAAGTTTTTGGCATTAACGAAAAACGCCAAACGCCGGCATATACCAAAACGGATGGTGTTGACTATGTACCGATGTCGACAAGGAAAGTGTACTTAGTCCAACTGTTAAACATCGCAGGTGTTGGCCCTATTTTTGGTCCAATTATGGGTGCCTTATACGGTCCAGCAGCAATGTTATGGATTGTATTAGGCTGTATTTTTGCAGGCGCAGTGCATGATTATTTCTCCGGCATGCTATCGGTACGCAATGGTGGCGCCTCTGTTCCTACATTAACCGGTCGATACCTTGGCAACGGTGCAAAACATTTTATGAACATTTTTGCTATCGTACTGTTGCTGCTTGTAGGTGTAGTCTTTGTATCTGCGCCTGCAGGTATGATAACGAATCTGGTTAATGAACAAACTAGCATGAACTTGTCGATGACAACCATGGTCGTGATTATCTTTGCTTATTACATCATCGCGACAATCGTGCCTGTTGATAAAATCATTGGTCGTTTCTATCCGCTATTTGGCGCTCTACTGATTTTCATGTCTGTTGGTCTTATTACTGCTATCGCCGTATCCAGTGAGCATTCACTACTTGGCGATTACGAAATGAGCCAAATGTTCACCAACATGAATCCAAATGACTTACCACTTTGGCCTGCGTTGTTTATCACCATCGCCTGTGGTGCAATTTCTGGCTTCCACGCAACCCAGTCACCATTGATGGCGCGCTGTATGGAAAATGAAAAGAATGGACGTTTTGTTTTCTACGGAGCAATGATTGGTGAAGGTGTGATTGCCCTGATCTGGTGTGCACTTGCCTTGTCTTTCTTCGGTTCAGTGGAATCATTAGCAGAAGCCGTGAAAACCGGTGGCCCAGGTAGTGTCGTTTATGATTCATCTATTGGTCTGCTCGGTGTCGTCGGTGGGGTGGTTGCTTTCCTTGGGGTTGTGATCCTACCAATTACATCTGGGGATACGGCGTTCCGCTCTAGCCGCTTGATCCTTGCTGAATACTTCAATATGGAACAAAAAACACTACGTAATCGTCTTTTAATGGCGCTACCACTATTCGTTTTGGGTGGTGTTCTAACTCAAGTTGACTTCGGCATCATCTGGCGTTACTTCGGCTTTGCTAACCAATCAACAGCCGTAATGATGTTATGGACAGCATCTGCTTACCTACTTCGTCATAACAAACTGCACTGGGTCGCGACTATCCCTGCTATCTTTATGACAACCGTATGTATCACCTTTATCCTAAGTAATGCGCAACTGGGCTTTGGCTTACCAATGACGCTTTCAACCATTGTTGGCATTGTAAGTAGTCTAGCAGTTACAGTCATCGTTATTAAAAAATCAAAAGGCAAAGGCGAAACTGACCTTGCTGATGAAGATGATGGCAAACTAGAAACTGTGTAGCATCTTTATTCCCCCGTTCCCCTAACGATCAAGGCCAGCTTTCGAGCTGGCTTTTTTATGTCATTTCTTCCTATTATCCAGCCTTTCCTGTATTTTTGACTCATTCAAAAATCACATAACACTCAGTTTTTTACTGAGCATTATTAATGCATAGGCTATGACTTTACTCTCTTCTCGATCTTGCATCGCACTACTGTGTAGCTCCATAAGTATTTCCGCTTCGGCTTACTACCCAAACCAAGTCTATGTACATACTGGTTATGGTAATTTTAGTACAGGCGAGCAACAAGACGACAGCTGGATCACTCAGCTTGGCTATAGCTATGCATTAACCCCAGGGATGGCGATTGAAGTCGCTTCATTTCTTAATATCGCTGATGATGACAATATAAAAAGTAATGCGACATCACAGCCCGTGAATGCAGATTATCGAGGTGGAATACTGACTCTTCGTGGTGAAGTGCCGGTCATGAATCGTTTTTATGCCTACGGAAAGTTTGGGGCGGCTTACACACACGTTAAATACGAACAGTGGCAGGATGGCAATAACCAACAAAAAACCCTTCAAGGTGTTCGTCCCTACCTCGCCTTTGGTATTAAAGCACCTCTCAGCCATAATCTATTGATTGGGTTAGAAACCCAGTACATCATTTTGCCTCAAGAAGCTCGACTGAATACGCTTACCTTAGGTCTGCATTTTACTTATTAAGCTGTAAGCAAATGAAGTTGATTACGGTATGCTCTATATTGCAGGCAAAAAAAAGCCCACCATAAGGTGGGCTTTTTCGATAAACGTCTTACACGTTCGATTACTTGCGAGCAAGTTTCTCTTTGATACGAGCCGCTTTACCTGAACGCTCACGTAGGTAGTACAGTTTGGCACGACGTACTAGACCACGACGCTTAACAGTAATGCTGTCAACGATTGGAGAGTGAGTTTGGAACGCACGCTCAACGCCTTCACCGTTCGAGATTTTACGAACTGTGAATGCAGAATGTAGACCACGGTTACGCTTAGCGATAACCACGCCTTCGAACGCCTGTAGACGCTCACGGTCACCTTCTTTTACTTTAACCTGAACAACAACAGTGTCGCCAGGTGCAAAAGTAGGTAGGTCTTGTTTTAGTTGCTCGTCTTCGAGCTGCTTGATGATGTTACTCATTGGTGTATACCCTAGAATAAACTGATACTAAATTAATTAAATGCTTGCTCTATGTTCTCGGATAAACTCCGCGAGCAAGAATTCCTGATCGTCAGTCAGAGCTAGGTTTTCCAGGAGCTCTGGTCTTCTTAGCCAAGTTCGGCCCAACGATTGCTTTAATCGCCAGCGACTAATGTCCTTGTGATTTCCTGACAGTAATACTTTTGGTACTTCCTGCCCATCCAACATTTCCGGACGAGTATAATGTGGGCAATCTAACAAGCCATTTGCAAAAGAATCTTCTTCTGCTGACGCAAAGTCTCCCAGCACGCCCGGAACAAACCGGACAACTGCATCAACTAACGTCATGGCAGGCAATTCGCCCCCAGTTAGCACAAAATCCCCGATAGACCATTCTTCGTCCACCTCTTGTTGGATAATGCGCTCATCTACCCCTTCGTAGCGCCCACAAATAAGAATCAGGTTCTCATTCTGAGCTAACTCCTCAACACCAGCTTGATCAAGCTTACGGCCCTGAGGTGATAGATAAATGACTTTAGCCTGACCTTCAACGGACTGTTTGGCAGTATGAATGGCATCGCGCAAAGGCTGCACCATCATTAACATACCGGGTCCGCCACCATATGGTCGATCATCAACCGTACGATGTTTGTCATGTGTAAAATCGCGGGGATTCCACGTTTCTACTGACAAAAGGCCTTTTTTTACCGCCTGGCCTGTCACCCCATAATTGGTAATGGCATTAAACATGTCAGGGAAAAGGCTGATTATGCCTACCTTCATTTGTTCACCTATTACCGGGGATTAGAATCCAGGATCCCAGTCAACTTCGATCCGCTGAGCAGTGCGATCAATCGACTTGATGACCTGCTCATCGAGGAACGGGATTAAGCGTTCCTTCTGTCCAAAAGCATCTTTTAGATTAGCCTTAACTACTAATACGTCGTTTGAACCTGTTTCCAGGATGTCAGTTACTTTACCTAGGTCGTAACCTTCAGTAGTGAAAACAGACATGCCAAACAACTCGCGCCAGTAGAATTCTTCATCCGACAACGCAGGTAGCTGACCTGCAGGTACAGTTACTTCAGCATTAGTGAACACTTGGGCATCCTCGCGAATATCCAAACCTTCAAGCTTAGCAACCAACCCTTGGCCATGGCGCTTCCACGATTCAACGCGAAGCTCTTTCCACTCGCCTTTCACTTTTACAAGCCAAGGCGCGTAAGAAAAAATGCTTTCAGACTGTTCTGTATAGGAAAAAACTTTGAGCCAACCCTTGATACCATAGGTGGCACCTAGTTTACCGACTACAATGTGGTCTTGGTTTTTTAAACTCATCGTTTATCTTCTACCCAGATTTAAAGACTAATTAAGCTGCTGCTTTCGCTGCATCTTTGATTAGTTTAGCTGCGCGGTCAGATACTGTTGCACCTTGACCAACCCAGTGGTTTACGCGATCTAGATCAAGACGTAGACGCTCTTCTTGGCCCTTAGCAACAGGGTTGAAGAAACCGATACGTTCGATGTTACGACCGTCGCGTGCGCAACGTGAATCAGCAACTACGATGTGATAGAAAGGACGCTTCTTAGCGCCGTGACGAGCCAAACGAATGGTAACCATATCGTCCTCTTTGCATTACTGTGAATAAAAATTGCCCCCGCTGAAACAACGGGGGCCGTGCCAAATTAAGCTCGGGAATTTTACTCTTTAAACTGACGAATGCAACTTCTTTAGCTAATTTTTCACCAGTTAACGAAAATATCCCGTTTTTAATGTTTATTATCGGCCTGGGAACATGCCGCCACCAGGCATCATGCCTTTCATTTGGCGCATCATGTTCTTCATGCCGCCCTTCTGCATTTTCTTCATCATCTTCTGCATCTGGGTAAATTGTTTAAGCAGACGGTTCACATCTTGCACTTGGGTACCTGAACCCGCCGCAATACGCTTCTTACGCGAACCTTTAATTAACTCTGGACGCTCACGCTCACCTTTCGTCATTGAATTGATGATAGCTTCCATCTGATTAAACATTTTGTCGTTAACCTGATCTTTCATATTGTCAGGTAACTGAGACATGCCCGGCATTTTGTCTAGCATGCCCATCATGCCGCCCATGTTCTTCATTTGTTTCAGCTGGCTTAAGAAGTCTTCTAAGTCGAAGCCTTTCTTCTCTTTAAACTTCTGCGCCAGTTTTTCAGCCTGATCTTTATCAACATTACGCTCTAGGTCTTCAATCAGTGACAGTACGTCACCCATACCTAAAATACGTGATGCCACACGATCGGGGTGGAACGGTTCTAGTGCGTCGGTTTTTTCACCCACACCCAAGAATTTAACCGGTTTACCCGTAATATGACGAACAGACAGTGCCGCACCACCACGTGCATCACCATCAACCTTGGTTAAGATCACACCCGTTAGTGGTAAGGTATCGTTGAAGGCTTTTGCTGTGTTCGCCGCATCTTGACCTGTCATGGCATCAACCACAAACAAGGTTTCAACTGGGTTGGCAGCAGCATGAACGTCTTTGATCTCGTCCATCATCTCTTCGTCGACGTGCAAGCGACCTGCGGTATCGACAATCAAGACATCGTAAAATTTAAGCTTAGCGTGTGCGACAGCATCAGTAACGATGTCGACAGGCTTTTGATCTGCTGTAGAAGGGAAGAAATCGATGCCAATATCAGATGCTAGGGTTTGCAACTGTTTAATCGCGGCTGGGCGATAAACATCGGCAGACACCACCAATACTTTCTTTTTATTACGCTCTTTTAATAGCTTACCCAGTTTACCAGCACTGGTTGTTTTACCCGCACCTTGTAAACCCGCCATTAAAATAACTGCCGGTGGCTGCGCAGCAAGATCAAGCTCTTCGTTTGATTCACCCATTACCGCTTCAAGCTCAGCCTGAACGATCTTGATGAATTCTTGGCCTGGCGTTAGGCTTTTAGATACTTCTGTACCTACCGCACGCTCTTTTACACGCTTAACAAAATCACGAACAACCGGAAGCGCAACGTCCGCTTCAAGTAACGCCATACGTACTTCACGCAGCGTATCTTTGATATTGTCGTCGGTCAGACGGCCACGGCCGCTGATATTTTTAAGCGTTTTGGATAAACGCTCCGATAAATTCTCGAACATGTGCTACTCGCTCGTTTCGCAACAAAACTTTTATACCCATAGAAAGATTAACAATTAAAACCGCTAAATCCGCTCTCTAATGGGCATAATTCTAAAAAATTACCGCTAGTATACCGCAATCCTGCGCCTGCTTTCATGTAGCAATGGCGACTCTGTGTTCAGCAAGGTATAATTGCGACCTCTAACCATCTTAGATAGTTACGCTTTTACTATGGATATGTTGATTGCCATTACGGCAGCTTGCTTCTATTTACTGGCTTTAGGCCTTGTTATTCCGGGCCTAACCAATAGCGATGGCATAAAAACCAAACCTGTTTTTATTGCTGCTTTGGCAGCAATAACGTTACATATCTTACTATTAAAAGATTTAATTCTTGGTGGTGTCGGCCAGAATCTGAGTATTCTAAACGTTGCTTCGCTGATCAGTTTCATTATCGCGACCTTAACAACCTTCGCCACGCTAAAAATGCGCGTGTGGTTCCTGTTACCTGTCGTTTACTGCTTTGCCGCAATTAACTTAACAGCCGCCACCTTATTGCCGGGCTCTTTTATTACCCATTTAGAAGGCCACCCGCAAGTTTTACTGCATATTTCTCTGGCGTTGTTCTCATATTCTACGTTAATGATCGCCACTTTATATGCCATCCAGTTAGCGTGGCTCGATCACAAGCTTAAAACTAAAAAGAGTTTGCTGATCAATCCTAACATCCCCCCTTTAATGATGGTGGAACGTCAGCTTTTCAAGATCATTTTAGTGGGTAATTCTCTTCTTACCATTACATTGGTCACTGGCTTTATCTTTATTCAAGATATGCTAGCCCAAGGTAAAATGCATAAAGCCTTGTTATCACTGATGGCTTGGTGTGTTTATAGCATTCTTTTATGGGGTCACTACCATAAAGGCTGGCGTGGACGCCGCGTTGTATGGTTTAGCTTAGTGGGGGCGTTTTTACTCACCCTTGCTTATTTTGGTAGTCGTTTCGTCAAGGAGATCATTATCGGCGGTTAATAAAACACCACTTTGATCATTGACACACAAACCTAATCGCGTAGAACTATATTTATTACGTTGATTCACACTATTGCTATCGCTAAAGGACAGTTTTTTGGACGACATATCCACGGGAGTGCTATTCTCCCTTCTGGTATTACTACTCGTCATTTCCGGTTACTTCTCCGGTTCTGAAACAGGCATGATGTCTCTCAATCGCTACAAGCTGAGACACCTTGCAAACCAAGGCCACCGCGGGGCCAAGCGAGTTGAAAAGTTACTTTCTCGCCCAGACCGTTTGATCGGCCTGATTCTGATCGGCAATAACCTTGTCAATATTCTTGCTTCTGCTATTGCAACCATTATTGGTATGCGCCTGTACGGCGACTTCGGTGTTGCTATTGCCACAGGTGCACTCACCTTGGTGGTACTGGTGTTTGCGGAAGTCACACCAAAAACATTGGCGGCGATTTACCCCGAGCGCGTATCGTACGCAAGCAGTATCTTACTTAACATACTCATGAAGTTACTCTACCCATTAGTATGGTTTGTAAATGGCATTACCAACACTTTCTTGCTTATCCTAGGCTTAAAAGTCGACAGTATGAACGACTCAAAATTAAGCTCTGAGGAATTACGTACTGTGGTGGATGAAGCTGGTGGCTTGATCCCGCGCCGCCACCAAGACATGCTAATTTCTATTCTTGATTTAGAAAATGTGACGGTTGAAGACTTAATGGTGCCGCGCAGTGAAATTGCTGCAATCAACATTAACGATGATTGGAAATCCATTGTGCGCCAGCTAAGTCACTCTGCGCATGGCCGTATTGTGTTATACCGCGATACTATTGATGAAGTGGTCGGGATGCTGCGCGTTCGTGAAGCGTACCGCTTGATGATGGATAAGAATAATTTCAGTAAAGAAGTGTTACTTCGCGCCGCTGATGAGGTGTATTTCATTCCCGAAGGTACGCCACTGAATATCCAGCTTCTGAAGTTTCAGCGAAATAAAGAACGTATCGGTTTGATTGTTGATGAGTATGGCGACATTCAAGGTTTAATCACTCTCGAAGATATTTTGGAAGAGATTGTCGGTGAGTTTACAACCTCAATTGCACCAACATTAGCAGAAGAAGTCACCCCACAACCGGATGGCAGCTTGATCATTGAAGGTAGCGCTAACATCCGCGACCTTAATAAGAGCTTAAAGTGGAACTTACCAACCGATGGTCCGCGTACATTAAACGGTTTAATCTTAGAACATCTCGAAGATATCCCTGATGCTCAAGTGAGCGTACAGATTGATCGCTACCAGATGGAAATCATCGATGTATCAGAGAACATGATTAAGCTAGTAAAAGTACTGCCTCGCCAGTTACAAAAAACCGGTTAACAGTATTGCTTACATCGTTCAAGCGAATCCAAAAACAAAAAAGCCGACATCTGAAGTGACCCCATTAAGTTGGACATTTTAGTTAAGCGGCTTGTAAGGCCTGATTTCGATATTCTATCGGAGTCAGG
>NZ_NOIF01000097.1 GCF_002265265.1 Photobacterium sanguinicancri | reverse complement strand
AACAAATGTTAAGAAAGAATAAATACGTAAGCTAGAATGATACTTAATAGAAAATCAGTAGGAAGCGCCATGTCTGAAAAACCTGATAGCGAAAACAAAGATCTTATTGATAGCAATGATGATGTTGAGGAAAAAGTGCAGCCAAAAACCAATAAAGTACGCAAGATTACTAATTATTTGCTACTTGTTGCGTCGTTAATGTTGGTGTTTAGCATTATTTCCGATCGTATTATTCCTTTCACTGACAATGCGCGTGTTAAAGGTTATGTCGTGCCGATCAAACCAGAGGTTTCTGGTCAAGTTCTCGATATTCTGGTTCAACCTAATCAACCTGTTTTAGAAGGAGATGTCTTGGTAAAACTGGATCCGACTGATTATGTCATTGCGGTAAAACAAGCAGAACAAGATCTAGAAATCGCAGGGCAGAATGTAGGGGCGCAGACGGCAGCGATAGCGGCTTCTCAGGCACGAGTAACGACGGCTAATGTCGAACTTGAAAACAGCAAGCTACAAACTAATCGCGTGTTAGCGATGGCGAAACGTGGCGTGGTGTCGCAATCTGATGGCGACCAAGCTAGGGCAGACTTGGCGACAGCGCGCGCTAACGTGGTGAACGCCAAAGCAGATTTGGAAAAAGCCAAACAGCAATTAGGGGCGAAAGGACAAGATAACAGCCAAATAAAAGCCGCGTTATTGTCATTAGAGCAGGCGCAAATCAACCTAGAACGTACCACAATCAAAGCGCCCACTGGCGGTGGCGTATCAAATTTCAGTCTATCAGAAGGCTTCTACGCTTCGACGGGGCAGGCCTTGATGACCTTTGTCTCGACTGAAAGTATCTGGGTGGAAGCCTATTTCCGTGAAAACAGCCTAGGTAATATAGAAGCGGGTGATGAGGTAGAAGTGGCGTTAGATTTTGCGCCGGGAAGGGTCATAAAAGGCAGAGTCACCAGTGTTGACTGGGGAGTAGATTGGGGGCAAAACGATCAAGCGGGTAAATTAGCGCAGGCCAATAACCAAACGGGCTGGTTACGTCAGACCCAGATGTTACCGATTTCGATTGAATTTGATCATCAAGAAGTGAGCGGGTTGCTGCGCATAGGTGGTCAGGCTGATGTTATTGTTTATAGCGAAGATAACTTTATTTTCAATGGCATAGGTAAGCTTTGGATTCGCTTTATAAGCTTGATGTCTTATGTCAGATAATCACACGGTAAAGGCTAGCGAGGATTTAATAAACGATCCTCGTATCCAAACGAAGATCATTCGCTATACCGTTGGTGTTGGACTAGCGGTATTTTTTGCTGCTTTGATTGATTGGCCTCTGGCGTTTGTTGCCCCGATTTTCGTCGCTAAATTTTTGGTCGATAAACCTGAGTTGAACAAAGAAACCTTGTATGAATTAACCATCGCTATGGTAGCGACTATCGTACTTGGCTTACTGCTCTCAAATGGTATCACCCAGTACCCACTTCCATTGTTGGTGCTGGTTGGCTTAATGATGTTGTGGGGCTATTTCTTATTTACTGACCCAAAATGGAATTTGTTCGCGACTATTCTGATCATTGCGGTGCTCATGCTGCCTTTTATGGCAATTTCGACGCCTGGGGTTTCTGTATTTTTAGCGGTGGGATTAGCCAGTTCTGGCGTGGTTGCGGTGATTATCTTCGCGTTGGTACATATTTATTTTCCTGAACCTGCATCGACGTTTGAGGGTTATCAAGCTTCACCGCTAACAAGAGAACAGCGCTGGCATGCTGCGTTTCGAGCCATGATCATTTCGTTCCCTGTCGTGTGTTTCTTCTTCATTTTCCAAATATCTGAAGCGCTACTGACTATGATGTTTATTGCGTTACTCTCCTTGATGATTACGGGTGAAAAGTCAGTAAAGTTGAGTGCTTTTTTGATTATTACCAACACCATAGGTGGTTTTTTGGCGATAGGCGTTTTTATCGTACTGTCGTTTGTGCCGAATATTTTATTTTACACCGTGTTTGTTTCTTTAGTCGCGATTGTAATGGCGACTCAGATTTACACTCAACCAGAAAAAGCACCCGTATTTGCGACTGCGTTCAGTACAGTGTTAGTGCTATTAGGCAGTACATTAATGAGTTCGAGTGAGATTGATAGCAATATGTTCATACGAATATTTCAGCTTTTTATGATTGGTATTTACATGATTGCGGCGTCATTTTTTTTAGAAACACGAAATTGGAAATTTCTGAAGATTTAACTTTGCTGTATTCAATACCAAGGAATACCTATGAAGCATGATAGTGATTTTACTAAACAAGTTATTGATGTATCGATCAAAATAGCGGCTATCGCTATTCTGGTTTATTGGTGTTTTTCAATCCTCCGGCCTTTCATCATGTTAGTGGTGTGGGGGGGCATTATAGCGACGGCTCTTTACCCCATAGTGACGTGGGCCCATGGTAAATACGGCATTAGTAAAGGTAAGTCGAGTGGAGGGTTAGCCTTTATCGGGGTGCTGTTGCTGCTGTTGCCATTGATTGCGCTTTCGACAGGCCTTTATACCAGTGGTGCCGATTTGGTGAGTGGCATTCAAGAGGGGACGATGACGATCCCTAAACCTTCGCCTAGTGTGCAAGAGTGGCCGATTATAGGTGAAAAAGCCTATGCATTTGGGCTACAAGCCTCATCAAACTTAGAAAGTGTCTTTGCTAATTATGGTGAAGAAGTGAAAGCCGTGGTTGCTAAGTTGGCTTCTGTAATAGGCTCGCTAGGTGGTGGTTTCATCCAATTCATTATTTCGACTATTATTGCCGGTGTTTTTATGGCGAATGCCGATAAATGTGAGCGTGCATTTGTGTTAGTTGCAAGCCGTTTAACTGGGGATCACGGTGAAGATTTAACCCAATTATCAAAAGTCACAGTGCGAAGCGTTGTTCAAGGTGTCATAGGTGTCGCTGTTATTCAATCCATCATGACTGGGATCGGGGTGGCATTTGCTGGCGTACCTGCTGTTGGATTTTGGATGCTGTTAGTCTTGCTGGTGGCGATTATTCAACTGCCCCCAATCATCGCATTATTACCTGCGATTATTTACGTGTTTAGTGTTGATACTACTACCACGGCAGTTCTCTTCTTGATCTGGTGTATTTTGGTCAGCGGCAGTGATGCGATTTTAAAACCTATGTTATTAAGTCGAGGGTCGGATATCCCTATGCTGGTTATCTTACTTGGCGCATTAGGTGGTATGGCGATGTCGGGTATTGTCGGCTTGTTTGTTGGTGCTGTGGTACTTAGCTTAACCTACCAGTTATTCACTGTGTGGTTAGACAGCGAATCGGTTGAAGAGGGTGAAGCAAAGGCAGTCAAAGAGACACAAGATGAAAGTGGCCAGCTATGATAAAGAAAGTGTCAAAAGACGATAACTTTTATTTTCTACTTGGTGCCTTGCTTGGGCTGCTGTTTATCAGTGCTTTTATGCAGCAGCTTTTTGCTGGTGGTCAGAAAACTATTTTGGCCTTAATCATTATTTGTTTGGGTGTCTCGATAGCTGGGGTACATAGAGAAAAAGTGTTTTACCGAAATTGGTATGGCTTCTTGCTTTTTTTAGCCGCGATTTCTGGCACTTTTACTTTTTTGGAAACCATTGACCTTTCATTAGTCACTTTATTCGCCTTACTCTTCTTCTTGTTATCACACACTTTCACTGCGCTCAAACAAGTGATGATCACCGATTATGTGAGTGGTAATCAGATCATTGGTTCGGTTTGTGTGTATTTATTACTGGGCTTATCATGGTCATTTATCTACCTGATTCAACTTGAATTATTCCCTGAAGCTTTTAACGGGATAGAGTATAAACCTTGGATCGATAATTTTTTTGATGCGGTTTATTTTAGTTTTATCACTCTGACAACGGTGGGGTATGGTGATATTTCTCCAGCATTGCCTATCCCACGATTCTTCGTATTTATTGAATCTATTCTAGGGGGATTTTACTTGGCAATTATGGTTGCGAGTTTAGTGAGTAGCCGCCTGAGTCAAAGTGACCATAGCCACAGTGATCATAGTGAAAGTGATAACGATCAAAATGATCAGAGTTAAAGCCAGAGCGATCCCAAGAAGTCCTGCTAAGTAAAAATCTGATCACTCTGCCTGTATCAAGGCTTTGATGCAGGCAAGAGTGCTCATTACTACTTATGTCGTTAACCTTGGTGTTATAGCCAGCTTTTTATCGGATGTTGCTGCTTAATATTTGAAAGTTCAGTCGCATCAATTTCATAAACCGAGGCGCAATCTCGAAGGGCGCATTGGTTGCGATTGTGACAACCACACTCAAAGCAGCGTTCCGCTTCAGTAACAGCGGCTTGGTGGCTGATCCCTCTTTCGACCTCCTCAAAGCTCCCTTGCCGTTGTTCAAGTGTCATCTCAGGTGCTGTTACGCGTAATATATGCTGCATCGCATCTGAAAATTTCACCTCTTTTTGTTCTGATGTTTTGCCTTTAGACAGCATTCGCATCACTTCAGTGATATTGGTCAAATGGTCTGGGTTCACGAACTGCATCTTTGAGTCATTTTTAAAGGTAAAAGCTTTGTGTGGTAGACGATCAAGTTGCCCATCTAAATAATAGGCAATAGCATCCGCTGCTCGGCGACCATCCGCTACAGCTTCAATCGCTGTGGCTGGTCCGCGGCGGAAATCACCGATACCGAAGATATTGCGGATGCCACTGTACATGTTACTTTCATCGCAATCTATGGTGTTCCAGCGGGTAAGCGGGATGGCTATCTCTTCATTATCCAACAGGCTCAAATCAGGTGCTTGTGATACCGCAGCAATCACGGTATCAAACTCTTGAGTAATGTATTCCCCTGTCGGCTCAGGGCGGCAGCGGCCTGAAGAGTCGGGTTTACCCAGTGCCATGATCTCTAACTTAACCTGACGGACCCAATTGTTTTTATTTGTATCATCAGTATCAGCAATATTCTCAACAGGGTTGGTGAGGAAGCTAAACTTCACGCCTTCTTTTTCCGCTTCATCCACTTCATAGGCTTCTGCTGGCATTTCTGCGCGGGTACGGCGATAAATTAAGGTTGTCTCTGCACCTGCTCGAACCGCGGTACGTGCGCAGTCAATGGCAGTATTACCGCCACCAATCACCGCGACTTTTTTACCAGTTATGCATTTTTGTTCGGTAACAAAATCTTTAAGGTAATCGACACCTAGGTAACAACCGTCTAGATCGCTGCCGGGGTAGGTCATGCCAACCGCTTTGGATGCGCCAACCGCCATACAAACGGCATCGTATTCTTCGCTGAGCGCTGTTAGGCTGAGGTTTTCACCAATCTTACAGTTGGTTTTGATCTCCATACCGTTACGACACATTAACTCGATTTCTTTATCTAAAATCGCTTTGGGTAAACGGTATTCAGGAATGCCATATCGTAGCCAACCACCAGTCAGTGGCATGGCCTCAAATACAGTGACGTTGTAACCTTCATTGCTCAGGTAATATCCACACGTTAACCCGCCTGGGCCGCTGCCTATAATCGCAATCGACTTATCTTTACTTGGTTTTCTCGGCGGAACATAAGACTCAAGCGCAGCAAGATCAATATCTGCTGTGTGCCGTTTTAGTTGACGGATCGCGAGTGGCTCATCGACTAATCGGCGTCGGCAACCCGCTTCACAAAATGCAGGGCAGACTCTACCGATAGACAGTGGCATAGGTAGGGTTTGCTTAATCACTTCGATCGCTTTTTGATGTTCGCCATTGGCGATATGGCGTAAATAAGACTGAATATCGACCCCTGCTGGACATGCGGTTTGGCAAGGGGCTTCGCAATATTCCTTGGTATCTTCCGCCAGTAGTTGAATCAGCACTTTTTTTCTGTGCGTTGCAAGCGCATCCGATTCAGTGATCACTGACATGCCATCATACGGCGTTGTCTTGCACGCCTTCTTTAAGCCACTGCCTTCGATCTCCACTTCGCAGAGTTCACAATGTGAGTGTGTGATGCCCTTGTTGGTGTTTGAGTTATTACTGGAGTCGATACAAGGATCAAGGAGGGTATCAACAGTGCAAAGGGTAGGGATGTCGATGCCATGGTGTTTTGCGATAGTGAGTAGGGTGTGATTGTTATCAACCTCAAGCAACTTCCCATTTATAGTAATGGTGATCATTATTACCTCGGTATTATCTTGTTTTAGCCCTATAAATTTGAATTATTAGCTCTATTAACCTATGAGACTAGATCAATATTTGGTCAGTAAACTTGGCCTTGCTCGTGTTTTAATGACCGCATCGCGAATTAAGTACCGAAATAACAAGAGGTTGTATAGCTGATCACGTTTTAAGCGTGCTTCATCTCGAATAACTTGCACTTCGAGGGCTAACTAATCGTGCTATTTTACGTTTTTAAGTTGATAAAACTTATTGGTTATTTTTGATTCAAATCAATGTGATAGTCGAATTGTGGCTAAGTTTAGGCCAAAAATAACCCCAAGCCATTTAATGTGAACTTAGTCTAATTATTATTCACTCAATTACTTATTATACAAATATGTGTGCGTGTCGTTTGGGCGTTTTTTGTCTAGCGATAGCGGTTTAAGTGCTTGAAATAAGTTGGTGAGGTATGGAGCAGGTTCGGCAGTTAATTCATATTACCGGAATAGTGCAGGGGGTCGGCTTTCGGCCTTTTATCTACAAACTAGCCAAGCAATATCAACTCAGTGGATACGTGCTTAATAATGGTGATGGCGTTAGCATTGAAGTTGAAGGTGATGAAACGCGTGTCATGAATTTTTATAATGACATTACTTTGCAAGCACCACCGCTTAGCCGCATTGATAGTATTACAGCCCAAACGATTGCTGTTGTTGATGCGTTAACTTTTATTTCAGAGAAGACTCGCTCTGAGAATGCGCTTCCTGAATATACACCCAACTTTATTATCACCGAAAGTGACAGCAGCCAAAGTACCACTGTGTGTGTGTCGCCAGACCAAGGTATTTGCCCTGCTTGCCTTGATGATATTAACGATCCAACCAATCGCCACTTTCGTTACCCTTTTACCAACTGTACCCACTGTGGCCCACGTTATACGCTGATCAAGCAACTGCCTTATGATCGTAAGCAAACATCCATGGCGGCGTTTGCTATGTGCCCCGATTGTGAAGCGGCGTATACCAACCCTGAAGATCGTCGTTACCATGCGCAACCTGTTAGTTGCCCTAAATGTGGTCCATGGGTCAGTTTTTATGATCTAGCGTGCAAGAAAGATCACCCCGAACCTGTTGCTGATCATTATGCAGCGATAGAAGCTACAGCCAACGCCTTGAAAGCGGGAAAGATCGTTGCGGTCAAAGGCCTTGGCGGTTTTCACCTAATGTGTGATGCCACTAATCAACAAGCAGTCGCTCAGCTCAGACTTCGCAAACAACGCCAACGCAAACCGCTGGCGGTAATGATGAAAGATACACACCAAGCCCAACATTATATAGAAGGGAGTCCGCAAGAGTGGGCGTTATTAGGATCTCAGCAGCGGCCTATTACCTTATTTCGTAAAAAAACATCGTGCTCAGATTACGTAAGTGGTGCAGATCTTACTATTACGGCTCGGACTAGGGCTGATATTGCTGATAATGTCGCGCCTCATATCCCTTACCTTGGGGTGATGTTGCCTTACACGCCGCTACATTACTTGTTATTCGACTTGGTAGATGTGCCTTTGGTGGCAACCAGCGCCAATATTTCTGGTTTTCCCATTATTGCCAACAGCGATGATATTTTCAGGCTGTTGGGGCATGTGGTTGATGGTGTGCTCGATCATAACCGTGAAATCGTCCATTGCTGCGATGATAGCTTGGTTCAGATTGCAGGCGGCAGACGACAAACACTCCGTTTAGCCCGTGGTTATGCCCCATATACTTTTTCGCTGCCGCATAAGTTAACGCACCCTGTGCTGGCTGTGGGTGGACAGCAAAAAGTGACCTTTGGTTTAGGGTTTGCCGAGCAAGGGATCATCAGCCCACATGTAGGTGATATGTTTGGCTTGGACATGCAACAGCACTATCAAAAAATGCTGAATGGATTTACTCAGATTTATCACGTAAAGCCACAAACGATAGTATGCGACAAGCACCCAAACTATATGACCACAGAATGGGCGCAAGGCTATGTTCAAAGCTATGTTCAAGGTAATGTTCAGAAAAATGGCCAAGAAGCGGTTCAAGAAAATAGCCTCGACACTATCCATACTAACAACCACGACAGTAGTTATGAGAAGCCGACTCAATTACTCCAACTGCAACACCATCATGCCCATATTGTTGCCGTTATGGCTGAACACCAAATGCGAGAAACGGTATTAGGTTTTGCTTTTGATGGCACAGGCTTGGGGGATGACCACCAAATTTGGGGCGGGGAAGTGTTACTGGCCGATCATAAAACGGCTAAGCGCCTTTATCATCTAAAACCCTTTCGCCTAATTGGTGGCGAGCGAGCGATCAAAGAGCCCGTGCGGATCTTGCTGGGTTTGCTGCTGGAGTATTACTCGTTCGAGCAGATAAAAGCATTCCAGCTAGACGCTTTTGCCAATATGCCTAATAGCAAGCTCGATAACTTGTACCGATTATGGCTAACCGAACAAAGTTCACCTTATACCACTTCGATGGGGCGTTTAGTCGACGCGTTTGCCAGCTTACTTGGCCTTGTTGAACAGGTTGATTTTGAGGGCGAATGCGGAATGCGATTAGAAGCGCTGGCTTTACAAACTGATGCCGATAACGGCGCAGAAGCATCGTTTATTCCTGCGTTTATTCCTGCGTTTATTCCTGCGTTTGTTGTTGAAAATGACGTTATTGATCCGCAACCCCTACTTGCGAGTGTGATCGATAGTTTAGCCACTAGGGCTCTCCAGTCTGCTTGCTCTGATTTAACTACTGGTCCCTCTGTTTCTTCTATTCAGCGAGACTTGGCGGTGAAGCAAAATGCAGCGAATCAGTTTTTTACCGCGCTGGTCGAGATGATCAGCACCATTAGCGCTAAACACCCTGAGTACCCAGTTGTAGTCTCGGGTGGGGTTTTCCAAAACCGTGTGCTGATGGACAGGCTCGATGCCCGCTTTACATCGGAGGCTCGTTCGTTTCTCACTAGTGAAATCATTCCACTTAATGATGGTGGGATCGCAATGGGGCAGCTTTGGCATGGATTATGGCAATAAGGCACAGGCTTATAGGCATTCCGTCCTTAATAAAAAGAATATTACCAACTTGGAAGAGAGATAAATTATGTGTTTGTGTATTCCCTCGCAGATAGTGGAAATCCACCCAGAGGACAGTACGGTCACGGTCGATACTTTGGGCGTCCGACGTAGGATCAGTACTCATTTAATCGAAGACCCATTGAACATGGGGGATTACTTATTGATCCACGTTGGCTTTGCTATCAGCAAAATCAACGAACAAGAAGCATTAAAAAGTCTAGAAGAATACCGCTTATTATTGGCTGAAATGGATGAAGAAGAAGCGAGAGCATTGTTTATATGATTGAACTTAAAGATCTCTCACAAGGCTTTCGTAATCCCGAGTTAATGCAGTCGCTTTCTCAACGTATTCATCAACTTTCTGCTCAATTAAGCGAACCGGTTAAAATCATGGAAGTGTGCGGTGGTCATACCCACACCATCATGAAATACGGTCTAAATCAGTTGTTACCCCGTAATATTGAGTTTATCCATGGTCCTGGTTGTCCTGTTTGTATCATGCCGAAAGAGCGAATCGATCATGCGATTGAACTAGCGATGTTACCAGAGGTTATTCTGGTAACCTTGGGCGATATGATCCGCGTACCTGGCTCGAAAGGAACCTTGGCGCAATGTCGTGCTAAAGGCGGCGATGTACGCCCTGTTTATGATCCGCTCGATGCCCTTGAAATCGCAAAGCAGAACCCAGATCGCAAGGTGGTGTTCTTTGCGATTGGCTTTGAAACCACCACACCAATGACAGCCGTGTTATTGGAGCTGGCTGAAAAGCAAAATGTTGCCAACCTCTATTTTCATATCAACCATGTGTTAGTACCACCAGCGGTTGATGCCGTGATGGCAGACGGCGCAGCCAAAGTCACCGCCTTCATTGGCCCTTCGCATGTTAGTGCTATTACCGGTTCTGATATTTATCAGCCGATTGTCGATTGTTACCACACGCCCGTTGTGGTGAGCGGCTTTGAACCTGTCGATGTGATGCAGTCGATCTTGATGATAGTGGAGCAGAAAGTACAAGGTGTCGCTAAGTTAGAAGTGCAATACACCCGTGTTGTCACAGCCAAAGGCAACCAAGCAGCACAGCAGAAGGTGGTGAGTATGTTCACCTTGCGTCCGCATTTTCGCTGGCGTGGTCTTGGCGATATTCCATTGTCATCTCTGGTGTTGTCGGAGCAATATCGCCACCGCGATGCAGAAATTGTGTTTGCCGATGCTTTGTCGGATCAGGTGATAGAAGATCACAAAGCCTGTCAGTGTGCCGATATTTTACGCGGGTTAGCTAAACCGAATCAGTGCCGAGTGTTTGGCCGAGGCTGTACCCCAACCAAACCAATGGGAAGTTGCATGGTCAGTTCGGAAGGGGCGTGCAATGCCTATTACCGCTATGCGGGCTTGGCGTTTGACCTTGATTTGACTAAAGAAGCTACAACAGGCAAAGCCTCGATAAACAGAGCGAAGACAGAAAAGGAGATCACAGCATGAGAACTGTTCAACTAAGCCATGGTGGTGGTGGTCAGGAAATGAATAAACTGATCAGTGATCTGTTTTGCCACCATTTTCAAAACGAGATACTGCTGAAAGCTGAAGATGCCGCGGTATTGCAGCTTGAAGGGCCGATTGCGTTCACGTCTGATAGCTTTACCGTCTCACCGTTGTTTTTTGCTGGTGGCGACATAGGTAAGTTGGCAATTGCAGGCACAGTGAATGACTTAGCCATGGTCGGCGCACAGCCGCAATACCTAAGTTGTAGCTTCATCATCGAAGAAGGTTTTGAGTACCACAAGCTAGAAACCATAGTGAAAAGCATGAAAGCGGAACTAGAAAAATCGGGTGCACAAATCGTGTGTGGCGATACCAAAGTCGTGCCTCGCGGTGCGGCTGATGGCGTGTTCATTAACACCACAGGCGTTGGCACGGTTAAATACCCCAATATTTCGGTGAGTCAGCTTCAAGCGGGCGATGCCATTTTGGTTTCTCGCGATATTGGTTGTCATGGTAGCTGTATTTTAATGGCCCGTGATGAACTGCGCCTAGAGTCTGAGCTGGTGAGTGATTGTGCGACCTTGTGGCCTGTGGTTGAACGCCTGATTGAGTCAGGGGTTTCCCTTCATGCCATGCGCGATGCGACTCGCGGTGGTTTATCGGCTGTTTTGAATGAATGGTGTGAAGGCTCCAAAATCCAAATTGATGTCGAAGAAGAGAAAATCCCTATCGCCGATGCCGTACAAGGCTTGTGCGAGTTATACGGTTTTGAACCCTACGATTTAGCCAACGAAGGCACCATGATCTTGGCTGTCCCCGCGAAAGATGTTCCTGCCGCTTTAGACGTTTTACGCCTGTTCTCACCAAACGCTGAACAGATAGGCACCGTGGTTGAAGCACAGCAGCACAAAGTGATTATGCACAACCCATGGGGCGGGCGTCGTTACCTCGAATTACCGCAAGGTGAGCTGTTACCGCGTATTTGTTAACGCCAGTAATAGGTAAATTGCACTTGTTTAGGGGTAGGCAGAGCCTATTGACTCGTTAACTAACATTAGCAACTGCAAGTAGGCTTAAAGCCATTAGGGAAGCAAAGCATTTTATTGAGCCTAAAACTAAGGTTGAGAGTTCACGAGCAGAATGCGAAGTTATTTTCGTCTAATATCATGCCGTTATAATTTAAATCCAAATCAAAATTTTCAAATGACATGGAGTCGATACATGTTTTTAAATCGTTTATCAATGGCAGAGAAAGAGGCTTTCTTGGCTTTAGCACATCATATCGCTCACGCTGATAATGATTTCTCAGTGGACGAAGAAGTGCTGATTGCTAAATACTGCATGGAGATGCAGATGGATGACATCGAATATGATGAAGCCAATTTCAATTTGTTTAGTATCTTGGATACTTTTGAGCAAGACAGCCATCAAAAAATCGTGCTGTTGGAGTTAATGGCTCTGGTTTATGCAGATGGAGTTATAGCAAAAGAAGAGCAACATACGATTGATGCCATTATCGAACATTTCGAGCTAAATCCTAACCTTGCGATTATCTATCGTGAGTGGTCGAAAAACATCCTTTCATTGTTCACTCAAGGTGAGGCATTGATCCACATATGAGTTTCCCTTGCACTCGTTGTGGCTTGTGCTGTCAAAAAATTAAAGGTATTGCAGAGCTTGAAGAATTTCATTCAGGCGATGGTAAATGCAAACACTATTCACAACATAAGGGCTGTTTGATTTATCAAAAGCGCCCGCTGGTATGCAGAATAGACGAAGGCTATGAAAAACTATTTTCTCAGCTGGTTGGCTTAAAAGAGTATTACCAAAAGAACGCTGAAGTCTGTAATTCTCTGCAACAAGAGCAAGATTATCCACCACGCTATAGAGTGAACCTAGATAATGGACATTAACGCATTATTACATTTTCTGCCCCAAGAAGAGCAGAACCTTAACCGCTTAGCATTTATTAAAAATAATTCGTCTAAGCCTCGTATTGCCGTATTTGGTAAGTATAACCACGGTAAAAGTACGTTGCTTAATGCCTTAATAGGCGAAGAATTTTTTAAGGCCGCAGATAAGCGCGAGACGGTAGAAAACCGAGAGCTCGAACAAGAAAAAGTGATTTGGATTGACACTCCGGGGCTTGATGCCGATGTAAATCGTCAAGATGATGCGAAAGCAATCAAAGGGGCATTTGAGGTTGCAGATTACCTGTTTTTGGTTCATCAAGCACAAGCTGGTGAATTAGATAAATATGAATTAGATGTATTTTTAAAGTTGGCGCGACAAGATAAAAACTATAGCCAAAAGATGTTCCTTGTCATCACTCAAGTTGATCAAAAATCACCAGATGATGTAGCAACAGTTGAGAGAAAAATTCGTGAGCAGTTAATGCAATTTATAGATCTTCAACAGCTTGAAGTAATCAAGGTCTCAGCTCAGCGCTATTTACGTGGTATTCAAGAGGATAAGTCAATCTTCTGTGAAAGGAGCAATATAAATGAATTATTTTCCCTTACAGGTAAGTTAGTTGAACAGATAGATGCTGCGCGCGAGAAAGAACTTAAGCGCCTGAAATCCAAAATTCTGCTAGAACTTCGCTCTAAAACTAAATGGACTGCTGCTGAACTAATGAGTCAACGCGCTAAAGCGATGAAAGAAAAAGCAGAACTACAGCGCGATATCAATACATTATCCCAAGCTTTGGTATAGCCAAGCAATTGTAAAAAGATAGGAGATTATTATGGCTATTCCTTGGATAGTAGGTGGAATTATTGCTGCTGGTGTTGCTGCCATTGTTGCAAGTGATGATAGTAGCAGCTCTAGTTCTTCTAGCGCTCGTGATTTAGATCGTGAGCGCGTGCGTGCAAGACTTGATAATGAACGTAAAAAAGAAGCAGCAGCCAAGCTGGCAAAAGACCAACGCATAGCATCAGAAAATAAAGCTAAAGCACAACGTTTTATCACTAAACACAAATTGACTATAACGCCAGAAGAGTTGATCCGTGCCAACAAGCAAGACAATCAACTGAGCTTACAAGCAATGAATAATTACAACAATAAACCCAGCGTGCGTGATCGTAATCGTGAGATTGAGCTACTCGAACAAGAGCTAGAAGGTTTAGAGATTGTCGAGAAAGAGTTGCTAAGGACGCTGTAATGGACGATGTGAAAACAACACAAGACAATCCGTTTTTAGTTGCCCTTAGTGAATTTAAAGTGGGAATTAACGACGTATCGAACAAAGAAGATCAGCTGAATAGTATCAAGTCGCAATTAGTTGAAAAACTGACGCAGGCTGAAAAGTTCAATGATGAAACGATCAACGATAAGCATGCTTTATATCAGCTAGCGAATGAAATTAAGCTGTCAGTTAATACCAAAGTTAAGCAATGGGATAAGAAGTTAAGCGATGCATCCCCAATGCGAGCTCTGAGTGAGCAATTTTCTGATCGAGTCATCTTGCTGGTGTTTGGTAAGGTCAATGCGGGTAAAAGCTCGTTCAGTAACTATATCGCTGACTTATTCAATCCAAGTGAAGTAAAACGCTTTTTCTTTGATAAGGGTGAGGTAAAGTACTTTGAAGGTCAGTTTGCAGAAGGTGTTACCGAGACGACTGCGCAAATTCAAGGTGTAGAGCTTGGCTCAAACTTAGTGTTGTTGGATTCACCAGGCTTACATTCTATTGTTAATGAAAATGGCGATCTAACCCGCCGTTATACCGATAGTGCTGATGCTGTTCTGTGGTTAACGTCATCGAGTTCTCCGGGGCAGGTACAAGAATTAGAAGATCTAAAGCTTGAGCTTGAAAAGAAAAAGCCACTGCAACCTGTGCTTACCAAAAGCGACAAGATGGAAGAAGATTGGTGTGACGAAGCCGACGATTTGGTGCAAACACTATTCAATAAAACAGCAGAAGTGCGTAAAGCACAAGAAGATGATGTATTTAGCCGAGTGAAAGACTTAGGTGAGGTTGAAAAGCTAAAAACAGCAGTATCAGTCTCAGTTCATGCTTATAAAAAACAGCATGAACAAAACCCTAATGCCCTCGAAGAAAGTGGTTTAACTGAACTGTTCAAGCGCTTAGCCAATATTGTTGATGAGGCAAATGTTTATAAGGTAAGCAAAGCTCAGCAGCAGATGGTTAACTTCTTAAATGGCGAAGTGTTAAAACCAATGGATCAAGACATCTTACCAAAAGTCCTAGAGCTACAAGCCAGTCTACAAGAGATGACGGAAAACCTTCGCTTTAAGCAGAATAATTTGTCTTCACAAATCCTAGATAACGTGCTTTGTGAAGTGCCATTGATTGTTGATAAGCACATGGGTAATCGAGATAAAAAAGCGCTAGGACATGACGTTAACAAGCTGATTGAAAAAGAAATTAGTGAAACGCTACGACATGAGTTAAGAGACGTTGTCAAAGATATTAAAAAGGTGTCGAGTGACCTCTCTGGTGCAAATCTAGGTGATTTTAACGATATTACAATTGATATTGAAAAAGTCTCAGGAAAAGCAAAACAAAGTGCTAGTTCTTCAGCTGGTGCTGCTGCGGGTATGGCAATCGGCGGTTTGTTCGGGGGACCTATTGGCGCAATGATTGGTGGGGCAATCGGTGGTTATGGTGGTAACAAGGCTGGTGAGATGATTTTCGTTGAGATTACGACTGAAAAATTATCAGTGGGTGTCTCTCCTGATAACGTGATTCAAACTACTTCAGAGGCAATTCGTACTAACTTACCGGCTCAAGTGAAGACGGTATTCGAAGAAGTGAACCGCTCATTTGAACCACTTCAACTTTATGCTGAAAACATTGTTGTAGCCATCAATGAATGCCAACAACAAACCCGAAACTTGAGAGTGCATAATGCGTAATCCATTCATCGATATTAAGCAAAACCTATTAGACTCAAAAGAGAGGGTCATTAACTATCAAGGTAGTGATTTAGCCAATCAAATCCATGATGAGTTAAATAAAAAAGTAGATGATCAAGTATTACAAATCATGCTGTACGGCGCATATAACGCAGGTAAGAGCACATTTGTTAATGCGTTAATCGGTGAAGAGTGTGCAAACGTTGGTGAGATCCCAACAACGGATAGTGTTGATACATTCGATTGGAACGGCTACCGCCTGCTAGATACCCCAGGGGTAAATGCACCGATTGATCATGAAGAAACGACAATAGCGCAAATCAAACGTACTCATGTAATGGTATTTTTCATCCGTGATGGCGACCAAGATACTAAAGACGTGTATGAGCGTTTATTTAATATGCTTAATCTTGGTAAACACATTTTTATCGTTCTGAACCATCAACTCGCTTCAGAAGAAGATAAGGCAACGGCTCATCAAAAAGTTCTACAGATCTTAGTTAAACTCGCTCCTCAATACGGAGTGTCAGATGAAACTATTCAACAAATTAAAGTGATACCAATGAACACCCAAACGGCACTTAAAGGCCGTTTGAAGAATGATCATGCAAAATTACTAGAACATTCGGGGTACAGTCACTTTATTGAAGCGTTTATTGATTGGTTAAAAGATAAAGACAGCAAGGATAGTCATCTAGCTGGTCTTAAAAGTACCGTTAAGGAATTGTGGTACAAGCCCGTGATTGAACAGTTATCGAGTCGTGATGACTGTCATCTAGATAGTGAATTAAACATGGCGCGTGATGATAAAACTATGCTTAGTTCTCGTCAGCGTGCATTAACTTCAGAGTCACGTAATTTTTTAAACCACGAATTAACGCTAATTAAGTCTGATATCAGCAATGTATTACAAAATAGCAGCAACCAAGCGCAACTGGATAGTGCTATACAGTCTGCAGTTGATCCTATTGGTGACAAGTTAGAGCAATGGCTAAATGATAAGATTGGCGAGGTTAGCTCATCAATGCGTGTTTCTATTTCACATGAGATGGAGCAACTCTTATCTGGTAATAACAACAAATACCTTGATATGGGAGTTGAAGGGCTGGGTAAGATAGCTAATGCAGACAACATTAAAGGTGCATTGTTACAGGGGCGTAAGTTTAAAATCCCAGGCTTAAAAGGTCGCTGGGAAACGACGCTAGGTAAGTGGGCGGGTAAAGCCGCCGTTGTTGTGCAGGTGATTACAGCACTTTACGATCTATATAAATCAAATAGTGAAGAAAAGGCAGAGAACGAACGTAATCGCAACGCATCTATCCAGTTATATCAAGCTGTAGAAGATGTATGCGCAACTGTAAAGCGTGAATATGGCGATATATCAGAGCAAGTTATCACCCAAATGATTGGTTTACGTATCCAAGCTCTGGATGACAAAATCGCTAAACTCACAACTGAGCAAGGTGAGTATCAAAAGGACTATCAAGCACTATTAGATTGCCAAGCTGACCTTGAGCAAATTAATTATTAATAGAATGTCTAGAATATTACTTTAATTTCCTAGATATAAACCTATGGGTGTCAGTATGGACAAAAAAGCATCTCAGTCCTAAAACTCACCCAATCACAACCCTTTGCTGAATCCAGTTTTTAAAGCAAAGGGCTGTGTGACAATTGTTCATTCTATTTGCTCGTCAACAAGGAGCTATAGCCCCTGAGTTCTTTACCTTTATTAAGGAGGGGCTATTTTTCAATAATTGTATAAAAGTTATGGCGAAGTAGTTTAATTACTAGATGAACTACATATA
>NZ_NOIF01000096.1 GCF_002265265.1 Photobacterium sanguinicancri | reverse complement strand
ACAGTTTTTGAATAACTTAACAATAGGCAAGAAGATTGCCGTTTCATTTTTTATTATTACAATAATCAATGTCATTTTTGCTTTTATCTTTAATTCTGGTTTAACGAACATTAAATCTAATATTGTTAACTATACCGACGACACATTACCCGCATACGAAAAAGTGAACCGTATTTACGATGATGTTGCAACATTACGTCGTAATCAGCTGGCGCTGTTAGTAAGCGATAAAACGGTTAGTAATGTTTCAATGTTAATCAATGCAATTGATGATGAACTTGTATCTTACGGCCAGACTGTGTGGCCTGGAGAAGAGAAAGAGTCGTTTGATCGTCTGAGCAGTGCTTGGGGTGAATACACCAAAAGCATTGGTGTTTTTAACAAACAAATTGCGGCCAAAAATAATGCAGCGGCATCTCAAACGTTACTGACAGACTCGTACGCCTCATTCAAGGTAATGGATAGTGAGGTTAAAAACTTAAGTCGAATTTTAAAAGGTGCGATGGATGATAATCGCACTCAAATTCTTGATTCTGTCGGCAGTTTATCGAATTCATCAGTATTGAGTAACATTGCTATCTTAGTGCTAATGGTATCGATGACGTTAATTTTAACCAAACTCATTTGTAATCCGCTGCACCTTATTGTTAAGCAAGCGAACGCTATTGCTGAAGGTGATTTATCTACCCACGTAGACCGACAATCCATTGGTAACGATGAGTTAGGCACGTTAGCTGATGCGTCTTCATTAATGCAAAGTAATCTGCGTCAGTTAATTGAAGAAATCATTTCAGCGGTGACTCAATTAAGCAGCGCAATTGAAGAAATGAATCAAATTTCTGAACTGTCCACCAAAGGCATGCATGACCAACAATCCAAGATTGTTCAAATCGCGACAGCAATGACAGAGATGAAATCATCAGTATCGGATGTTGCACAAAACACGGAAAAATCAGCACTTCAAGCTAGCAACGCTAACCAGCAAGCGAAAGAGGGTGCTCAAAACAACCAAGCCATGGTTGATTCTATTAAAGAGATCTCGCAAGTCATTGGTGAAGCCGGCAATACCGTATTAGAGCTAGAAGAGCAGTCTCACCAAGTTAACATTATTGTCGATGTCATTAGAAGCATTGCTGATCAAACTAACCTTCTTGCCCTGAATGCAGCGATTGAAGCCGCGCGAGCGGGTGAGTCCGGTCGAGGTTTTGCTGTCGTTGCGGATGAAGTACGAACGCTGGCTGCTCGCACGCAAGATTCAACCGGTGAGATCACCTCTGTGATTGAGAAGCTGCAGGTATTTGCCAAGCAGGCAAAAGACGCGACAGAAAAATCATGTACCTATATTGAAAGCTATTCAGAACAAGGTATTCGATCGCTTAAGTTGATGAGTTCAATAGAAGACACAGTGTCAGATATTTCAGATATGGGTACCGAAATCGCGAGTGCCTGTAGCCAGCAAGATGCAGTCGCAGGTGAACTAAGTTGCCATATCGAGACGATTAATGTGGCTTCACAAGAAGTGGCAGAAGGCGCGCAGCAAACAGCTTTAGCATGTAACGAACTTAGTCAATTGTCTTTGTCATTACACGATGCAATGAACCGCTTCAAACTTAACTAACAGCCGTCAGTTCTACAGGCAGTAATTTTTACAGTACGGAGACACCATGAAATTTAAAATGACATTACTATCGCTAGCGATGGCGCTACCTTCTTTCTCTACCTTGAGTGCCCCACTTGCTATCGATCAGCATATCCCGAACGAGCAAGAAGTGAACCAATCAAATGCATGGTTGGAAGTCAGTTTGGGTCAATTTAAGTCGAACATTGAGCAGTTTAAATCTCATATTAAATCAGAGACTAAAATCTGTGCGGTAATGAAGGCTGACGCGTACGGCAATGGCATTCATGGATTAATGCCAACTATTATTGAGCAACAAATTCCATGCGTAGCGATTGCAAGTAATGCTGAAGCACGAGCAGTGCGCGATAGTGGCTTTAAAGGTCAGCTCCTTCGTGTTCGTTCTGCAAGTTTGAGCGAAATAAAGCAGAGTGTTGATCTTGATATTGAAGAGCTGATTGGTAGCCATCAGCAAGCAAAGGATATTGCTGATTTTGGCATTAAAAACAATAAAACCATTAAGGTTCATCTGGCGTTAAATAATGGCGGAATGGGGCGTAACGGTATCGATATGTCGACTAGTCGTGGTAAAGACGAAGCGCTAGATATCGCGACGCAATCACATTTGGATGTGGTTGGTATTATGACCCATTTCCCTAATTACAATGCCGATGACGTGCGCTTGAAACTGAAAGATTTTCAAGCGGATTCATCATGGCTGATCAAAGAAGCAGATTTAACCCGAGAAGATATTACGCTGCATGTGGCTAACTCGTATGTATCGCTGAATGTTCCTGAAGCGCAGCTTGATATGGTGCGACCTGGTGGGGTGCTTTACGGTGATTTACCGACGAACCCTGAGTACCCATCGATTGTTTCTTTTAAAACGCGAGTAGCCTCAATTCATCAGTTACCGGCTAATAAGACTGTAGGGTATGACAGTACTTTTACTACAACAAGAGACAGCGTGCTTGCGAATATTCCCGTTGGTTATTCAGATGGCTACCCACGAAAAATGGGTAATAAAGCCTACGTTATTATTAACGGGCAACGGGCAAAAGTGGTTGGTATGACATCGATGAATACTGCAATGGTCGACATCACTGGTCTTGAGGGTATTCGCCAAGGCCAAGACGTTATTTTATTTGGTCATCAGCAGGGTGAAAGTATTAGCGTCAGTGAAATGGAAGCGAATGCTAGCCTAATTTTCCCTGAACTGTATACGGTCTGGGGACTTGCGAATCCTCGTTATTATTTAAACGATTAGTTAGACAGCTAGCAGTGTGATCGCCTCACACTTCGACATACTACTTTGGTTTTGAGTCATGTCTTACTCGAAGCCAAGGTAGTTTTCTTGATCTTACGTTTCGCCTTTAATCTATGAGTGACCAAGGTATATTCGAATCCAATCAAGCGCTATTTAGTGCTTCTTAATGGGGGTTATATGAATGAATATAAAAAATCAGCCCAACCACAAACACAGCTTAGTGATGCAGTGCGCCTTCCTTCGCTCCCTTCTCATTTTTCCAGCCAAATTACTGATGAGAACATTGAACGAACTCAACACTTAGCCAACTGGAAATATCTCGCGACAACGTTATCGCAAAAACTGGATAAGAATAACCAAGGTGAATCTGCCACTGATCAGACAGAATCAAGTTTAGGCCAAGATCAGCAATCTGACAGTGAAAAATCTCAGTTACAAGAAGATGAACGGTTTTTGCAAGAAGTGCTCCGTTCACTGCGTAAACTCAATGGTAGAGTGCAGATCCGCTAGGTGGGGTTTGTTATCTGATTCTGACTTCTTTTCTTGGGTGTTTGTATCGAGATATGCAGAGTGTGTTTAATGGATAGTAAAGAGGCTGAGATTATTCATCTCAACCTCGAGTCTTTCTAATTGTTGTTCAAGCTGTTGGTCGTACTACGCCGTTTCAGAGCTCGCGACATTATTATCGAACCCTGCCACATTACTCTGTGACTTTCTTTTATCGAGTCGGATAATCGAACACGTTAGTACAATTAGCGTGACTGCAATACAGCCGAGAATCATGAAAACGCCATTCCAAGAATATGCTGATTCAATCATCGCAATAGGCGCACCCGCTAATGCAGCGCCTATGTATGTTATGCCGCCTTTAAGACCTGTTGCAGCACCAGCACCATCGGCATGTGACGCTTCAATGATACCAAGCGCAAACAGCATTTGAGGAGCATAAATACCCGCACCAATAATAAAGAAGCAAGCAGAAACTAATAAGTAGCTAAGATTAATGGTGAGAACAACACCAACCATACCTGCAATCAAAACGAATGAGTAAATTAGAATAGTTTTCCAGCGGTCCGCACCGAATAGTTTATCGGAGATGATACCCGACGTTAAACCGCCAATAATACCGCCAGCTTCGAACCAAGCGACAAGTGAATTTGATTTAACCAAATCCCACCCTAACTCTTTAACAAAGTATATTGATACCCAGTCGTTAGTCACTGTTCGAATAATGTAAATACAAAGGTCACCACTGATCGCTAACCAAATAATAGGATTGGTTAAGATGTAGCGCTTAAACATCACCCACATGGTTAAGCCTGCTTCAGAGCGCTTATTGATGGCGATTTGTTTCTCATCACCTTTCCATTCACCTACGTTCGGTAATCCATAAGTTTCAGGTTTATTACGCATTAGCCAAAAACAAACAATCGCTTGGAGTGCAGTAATTGCGGCTGGTACATAAAACGCATAACGCCAGTTACCCGTTGCAGCAATAACAGCTGAAGCGATAAGTGGCGCTAATGCACCGCCAAGGTTGTGCGAAGTGTTCCAAATAGAATACCAGCCACCACGCTCTGATTTTGAATACCATTGGCTAATTGATTTGGCGATAGGAGGAAAACCACACCCTTGTACAACAGCGGTCAAACAGTACAGCGCTAACAACATAGTCACGTTTTCTGTCATGCCGATACCGACATTGATAATCGCAACTAGGATAAGAACAGAACCAAGAAAGGCGCGAGGATTGATGCGGTCAGCAACCAAGCCAGAGCTAAATTTAGATAGCCCGTAAACGATGTAATAAATAGAAGATGCTGCGCCAAATTGTACTACTGTCATACCCAAGTCTTCCATAAGAAGAGGTGCGGCAGCTGCAAATGCCTTGCGGGATATGTACATGACGGTATAGGTCAAAAAGGTGGCTAAGATGATTTGCCACCGAAATCTTTTATACGTCGCATCTAATTTTGATGTGTTCATTTCTTTCTTATCCTATCGAATGTGAAAAATATGGATTATTTGGTCAACAAAAGGGGACCGTAATCAGAAAAATTTTTAGGGAATGTCCCTGCATGGAAATGGATAATAAGATGAAAAAAAGAATCAACAAGTGGGCGTATTTGGGAAAGATTTGTCCCAAACCACTATATTCGTGCGGCAAATAAGAACATTTTTTATCGCTCAATCGAAATGATTGCGAATTTTACCGAACAAGAAATAATTATATGTCCCTTTAAAGGCACATTTGGTGTAAAAGCGATTTTATACTTATTTACTGAACTTTGACCTGACACACAAAATGAAAGAATATAATCATTAACATTGCTGATAATTACTCCCCTTGATATATGAAGCAAAGTTGGTATGAGCAAATTTATTCTTTTCCTTTTTTTAATATCAACATCGACAATGGCCTTTGCGTCAAAAGATAAGCCAATCGTGATACTGACGACATTTTCAGAAAGTTCAATTTCACAGATAATCAACAATTTCCAAAAGATTAACCCAAATATTAATGTGAATATTATATTTCGACGAAACCGATCAGCTCTTCAATTATTAGAGAGAGGAACGCCTAGTAAAGTTGATATTATAATATCGTCGTCATCTGTTCTATTTCATGAACTGGAAGAAAAAGATAAGTTACAACTCATCGATAACGAAAATAAAACACCTGACTGGCTAAAGCCTCATATTTTGGAAATGTCAGGCAAAGTCACTGCATTTGCCTACTCTGGATTTGGGATCATGTATAACCAAGAGTATTTGAAAAGTTACAGTTTACCTATTCCCAAAACATGGCATGACCTGTCTGATGCTAAATATTTCAGTCATATAACCATGAGTACACCAACACGATCAGGTACAACAAGCCTAATGGTGGAAAATATATTACAAAATTATGGTTGGGATAAAGGTTGGCAGATTTTAATGAAGATTGGGGGCAATATTGCGTTTATATCATCTCGAAGTTTTGGCGTCAGTGAGGCCATTTCTCAAGGGCTTATTGGAGTTGGTCCTGTGATTGATAACTATGCAATAAATAGCAAGAGAAGCTTTAATTATGTTGATTTTAACTACATGCCTAACTCGATATTAATGCCAACTTATATTGCCATTACAAAAGACAGCGATACGAAACAAGAAAGTCAGAAAATTATCGATTTTTTATTATCAGAACAAGGGCAGAAATCACTTGAAACAACATCGATAACCAAGTTTTCACTAGCGCAACCCGAGCTGGCAAAGAAAACCAATGTTGTACTCAATAAAGCGTTGGTTTATGACCGTGACGGGCTTATCTCATTACTTTTTGATCAAGCTATTACTGAGCAACTTCACCAGCTGAACATTACGTGGCAGTCTATATACCAACTTGAAGAAAAAGAGCTGTCTGATGGAAACAAGCACAAACTAGATCTTATCAAACACTTGGCAACAGCAGTTCCTGTTTCATCTCGTCAGGCACAATCAAAAGATTATCTATCGATGTTTAGCCGTGTGGGTACTGCACGTGGACTTAATCCTGCGGTTGCAGAGGAAGTGCGACGCTGGCAGCAAACGCTAAGTGATAATTTAGTTAGAGCGAATCAGCTCATTAATGAAATCAATCAAGAGTAATCAATGTTGCCTAAGTTCCCTAATACTCTCAGTTCTCGACTTGTTGCAGCATTTACTTGTATTTTGCTCATGGTATTTTTTATCAGCTTAGTGGCGTTCACTACGTGGAATATGCTCGATGACAAAGTAAACACGATGCTTGATAATAATATGCCATCATTAAAGGTCAGCTACCAATTAGAGCGAAGTAGTACTCAATTACAAGCTTATTTAAATGAAGTTCATACAACAAGAAATATCATTAGACTCAATCAAATTGATGCACATTTGCAAAAAAGCCTAGACGATATTAATCGTTTTACCATTAAATTAACAAACTCAAAAGCCATTAAAAAATTGAGGGATGAATATCAACAACTCGGTGTGGATATTCAGTTATTTGTACCTTTATTATCAAATAAAGTGAAGTTGAAACAAGAGCTAGATAAGATTTCTGAGAGTATGTTATGGCTTCATCAGGATATTGTTGATGAAGTGAACCCTTTAAGGCAAGAAATAGAATGGCAAATTACTAGTGAGAGAGTGCGATTAAGCCCTGAAAAGAAATCAAAATTATATGATGACTTTACAACATTACAAATGATGACCCTCAAGGAGAACGAACTAGTCTCATTAGTGAATGAGGTTGTCAGACAATATAAACAGCGTAATTTGGAAAGTGCATTTCATTTTATTAGTTATAAAACGGATGAAATTAAAAGGCTGAGTGAAAGGCTTGAGCATAACGCGGCGAGTATTACATATAGGCAGTTACTACTTGAGTTCTTTGCACTCGTTAAACCAAATGGGAAATTGCACAATAACCTTAAAGCGCTAAAGTCACTTTCTGAGCAATCTAATCAGCAAAGAGAAACCATCCAATCTCGTTTAGAAAATCAACAAAAGCAGATAAAGAGCTTGGTAAGTAAGACCAGTGTTGAGTTGGCTGGGATCAAGCTAAGTACCAGAAATATTATTGAAGCTGGCAATGTGCTTCTTATCATGGTGTTAGTATCTTCCATTCTTATCAGTGCATTAATTTACTTTTATTTTGTACGTAAACGTATCGTACAACGGCTATATGATTTGAGCGTTAATTTAAATTCAGTTTCGGCTGGTGAGACAAAGCAATTGATTCCTGTAACAGGAAGAGATGAGATTGGTTTATTGGGGCGTACTTTAAGTGAGTTTTGTTTACAACTTCAAGAGATCGAAAATACCAATGCGTTAAATCTTATCAATAACACGCAAGCCAGCCTTGTGACTTGCACCACGGATGGCGTGATTGAGTCGATGAATTTTAGTGCTCGTAACTTATTTAAGCTCTGCAATAAGTCTTTTGATAAGGACTATATTTGGGGATTATTTAATCCTCGTTACCATTATCAACTCAGGTCGATTTTTTCACCTGAAAGTCTCTTACTGGTCAATGGTGCGTACACAATTACGCTGGAAATAGAAAGTGAAGATGAACTGGTTCAATATTTTAGATTGGACTTACGTGTGTATTATCAAAATACGGCACCCAAGATCATCATTACGTTAACGGATATTACAGAGCAAGAGAATGTAGCACGCTGGCTTGAACAAAAAGTAGAAGAGAAAACCCAATCGTTAACACAAGCCAACGCTGAATTGCATTGCCAGATAGAAGAGAGAAAGCGTGCTGAAACAAGCCTTGTTGCGACGCAAGAAGAACTGATTCAAGCGGCTAAAATGGCCGTTGTCGGGCAAGCCATGACAACCCTTGCGCATGAACTGAATCAGCCCCTATCTGCGCTTTCTACGTACATCTATACCGTGCAGATGACATATAACCAAAATGATTACCCAGATATCTACGACACCATGAATAAAATGGATGAGATCAGTGATCGCATGGAGCAGATTATTACTAATTTGCGTGGTTTTTCGAAGAAGACATCATTCACGAACCCTGCGGTTGAGGTCAACCTTTACCAAGCCGCTAATAATGCAATCGGCATCGCGGATTCAAGAGCGAAGCAGCACAACATTATATTGAACAATCAACTTGATGAGGATTGCTGCTGTATTGGTGATCTTATTCAGATTGAGCAAGTTATTGTTAATTTACTCATTAATAGTTGTGATGCTTTAGCGCCTATTGCCGAAGATCAAGGTGTCGTGACACTAAGCAAATTAAAGTGTGGCCAAGATTCATTAATTTTGGCTTGTAGTGATAATGGCCCTGGTTTTGATCACACCATTATTAATCAAATTTTTACCCCGTTTACGACAACAAAGGAAGTGGGGTTAGGCCTTGGTTTAAATATTTGCCATTCGATAATGGACCGTTTAAATGGCTCGATTCAACTCGCATCAACGTTAGATGGTGGTGCAATGATAGTTTTGGAGTTCCCGATACAATGATTTTAGGTGATGATGTTCAAGTTGTGCTTATCGACGATGATCAACATGTTTTAGACTCTAGCCAACATCTATTACAGCTCGCAGGGTACAAAACAAAAGCGTTTTTAGATCCCCATAAAGCGCTACAGCAAATTCACTCTAACTGGTCGGGTGTAGTACTGACAGACATTTATATGCCGACCATGAGTGGCATGGACCTTATTGATAAGGTGAAAGAAATTAGTCCACACTTGCCGATCATTACCATCACAGGTCATGGTGATATCGAAATGGCCGTAGAAGCCATTCAAAAAGGGGCATGTGATTATCTCGAAAAACCGCTGAAGCCGAAAAAGCTGTTAAGTTTACTCGAAAAAGTCATCAGCGAGCGGTCAAAAGTAGTAGAGCAATGGCATCTAATTGAGCGAGATTTGCCTAAGAAACTTTTGGGTAAAAGTGTCGAAATTATTGAGATACGCGAACGTATTAAATTACTGGCAACAGCAGATAAAGATGTCTTAATTGTTGGTGAAAACGGTGTTGGCCGTTATACCTCTGCGACCTTATTGCACGAGCTAAGTCCAAGAAACCATGCGGCCCTTATTTTTAAGGCAGGGGAGAGCTTGACGACTATCTCGGACTTGGAAGACATCATTCAGGCGGCAGAAAATGGCACGGTGATCCTTAATGAGCCAAGTAAAATGGCCGAAGATGTCCAGTGTTATATGAGCCGTTATCTGCTTGAACAAGAAAGAACGGGAAAACATACCGTCAAGTTCATCACTATTTTTAGTCAGCCGCCTGAGTTAGCTTTGCAAGCACATGCGCTCATGCCAGAGCTGTATTACTTGCTCAATAACGCCAGATTTTCAATTCCACCTCTGAACAAGAGAAAGGAAGATATCAAAATTCTCTTTAAACACTTTTTGAAAAATAGCTGTCTGTTACTTAGTAAAGAGATCCCCAAAGTTGATAGCTCGTATTTAAATGTATTAAACGACCATTGTTGGCCGGGAAATGTACGAGAACTGAAGAGCGTGGCAGAGCTATATGCCATTGGGATTGTGAAGCTATCAACGGCTGAGCGAGTCTATCCTGTTGAGCAAATGGATGGTGCGCTTGATGAGTTAGTGGAGAAGTATGAAAGGCAGCTGATTGAAGATGCCTTGTATCTGTTTTCTGGCCAAATCAATGAAGTGTCTAATTACCTTAAGATCCAACGTAAGAAATTGTATTTGCGCATGAAAAAGTATGAGCTGGATAAAGCGAATTACAAAAGAAACTAAGATACTCATATAAAGAAAATAGAGAGTAAAGCGACTCTCTACTTTCTTTAGGCTTAGGACTCAAACGTCTTGTAACCGCCCTTTGAATAGCTCCACCAAGAGCTTGGTGCGTTTAGGTCAGTGTTCACGCTTGGGATAAATAATATACAAAGGCAATATCGGGTCTGTTTGCTATTGTGGCAGAAGCCGCCACGCGTAATATTCCTGCGATTTTCTGAGCAAGCCGCTTTGTTTGATGATGTGATAAAGATAAAGGGCATCCTCTTTTTTCAAAAAAATGTGCATCCTTTTGGTTTCTGATACGTGTTATTAGAAAGCAGCAATAGGACGTACAAACATGTTGGACATCTTCACTCAGTTAGCAGATTGGCTGACCTTCACCGTGTTCAAGCTCTCACCTGATACCTCTGTTGGGATTGGGTTTCATTTCTTCATCGAAGACACCAGTAAGATCTTGGTATTACTGGTGTCTCTTATTTATGTCATTTCCTTTATTCGCGCCAGCTTAAGTGTCGAGAAGGTGCGCGATTACCTTCAAGGTAAGCACAAAGGGGTCGGGTACTTTCTTGGTTCTACCTTTGGGGCAATCACCCCATTTTGTTCTTGTAGTTCTATTCCACTGTTTATGGGGTTTGTGTCTGCACAAATTCCTATTGGCGTGACGATTGCGTTTTTAATTACTTCACCCTTGGTGAATGAAGTGGTCGTCATCATGCTAGGCAGTTTGTTAGGCATCAAGTTCACCGTGATGTACGTCGCGATAGGGATGCTATTGGGCATGATAGGCGGTGTGATTTTAGATAAATGCCAAGCACATCGCTGGTTACAACCTTTCCTTGCCAAAGCCTATCAACAAGTCGGGCAGGCGCAATCACAACAACAGACCCAAGAGCCGACACCTCAAAGGATGACCATGAAGGATCGCCATGCCATTGCTGCTGGCGAAACAAAGACGATTTTTGGGCGGGTGTGGAAGTGGGTGAGCGTTGGGGTTGGGCTAGGTGCTTTCATCCACGGCTTTGTTCCTGCCGAATGGTTCGAACAAAACCTTGCTAGTGGTCAATGGTGGACAGTGCCTGTTGCGACCCTGAGCGCCATTCCTATTTATGCTAATGCATCGGGTGTGGTGCCTATTATGGGATCGCTACTAGATAAAGGCATGCCAATAGGCACCACTCTGGCATTTTGCATGGGAGCTGTCGCGGTTAGCTTGCCGGAATTTATCATGCTGAAACAAGTGATGCGTTATCGCTTGTTAGCAGCAATCGCAGGGTATTTATTGATAGCCATTTCAATTACAGGTTGGCTCTTTAATTATTACTACTGATGTTTAATCATAAGGAATACACAATGAAAACAATTCAAGTTTATGGCTCTGGTTGTAAAAACTGTACGGTTACCGCCGAGCGCATTTGTGCCGCCGCCACTGAGCTGGGTATCGAGATTCAGCTGGAAAAGGTGACCAGCTTAGAAGCCATTATGATGGCGGGCGTGATGAGCACCCCAGGTGTAGGTATTGATGGAGTAGTAAAACATACAGGTTCAGTGCCATCTCTTGAGCAAGTGCACGAATTGTTAACGGAAGATGTTGTAGCCTAATATTTGTCATGTACAGGAGCGTATTCGCGCTCTATAACGGGCGCAATAATCTATGAAGTCGCTTTGCCCAATACCGCTTTTGGTGAGGGAATGGCGGCTTTTGTGTTTTCTTTTGGGGTTCTTCTGGTATGGGAATGGCAATGAAGTGTCTGATGAAAGCGTGGGGCGAAGCTGAGCCGCAGCTTTATAGTTGGCTGCTAAAACAGACGCAAAGTCAGCATGAAACAGAAGACATCATGCAAGATGTGTTTCTCAAGGGGATGCGTAATAGCGAGCGTTTTTGCGATTTACAAGATGGCAAGTCGTGGCTGTTCAAAATCACTAAAAATCATTTTATCGACAATGTTCGCCGTAAAGTTTATGCCGTCGAAATTGATGAACTGAAAGCAAATACCACTATCCCACCTGTGATGACACAGCTGCAAACCTGCTTACCACGTATTTTGCCATTACTAACTGAAGAAGAACGTAATATCATTGAACAGTGCGATCTCAGTGGGATGACGCAACTTGAATACGCTAAATGTCATCAACTCAGTTTGGCGGCAACCAAAGCCCGCCTGCGTCGCGCGCGGTTAGCCCTCAAAACTAAGCTGATCACTGAATGCAAAGTGACACAAGATCAAACTGGTGTGTGTTGTTTTAAAAGGCTGCGTGTTTTACCCGCTGACGACGAAAGTACGGATTAAACCAGACAAAGATTGATTCTTGCTTTGTTTTTTTGGTGATACTTAGATAGAAAAAGATCGCCATACCTTTAAAACAAAACGACATATGTATCAACATCGTGACGCGTTAACCCTCATGTAGAATGACCTCGCTTTAAAGGCTGTGATGATGTGATGTAAAGCTCAGCCAAACAAGGGATGCCTCTACCGCACACACCAATGACTACACCATTATTGATATCGGTGCGCAGGGTAGTTATCAGCCCGAGCCTAAAAAGCCAATGAACCTAACCACAGAACGTTGAAACCAGATGGGTCATTCGGTCTACTAATGTGAATCTTCTGTAGGTCGAGTAGAGATATACTTAAAAAAATCCCCCGACAAGGTCGAGGGATTTGATTCACACTGTCTACGCTATAAAGCTTTAACTTTATTCGCCGTAAGTCAGTGAGTTAACCGCTAGCGGACTCTTCTTTGGTTTAGTCAGGTTCAGCTCGGCCAATTTAGTACGCCCATCATCGCTAATGCCACCGTCGTAAACCTTGCGGCCATCTGGGTTGGTCATTGAGGTTTCACCCACGTTCCAAGTGGTAAAGAAATCACTTAGATCGTAGCCAGACACGTAAGAGCTACATACCATCATCAAGTCACCACCAGATAAGCTAGTTTCTTGTGGACTACAGTAGTTTGTGCCGTTACGCCCTTGCAGCGTATCGCCTTGTACGTCACCACGGGCTTTACGGTGCATTAGCTTAATCATATTCCAGCCTGCATCTTTGCCGTAAATCGCTGGTTTGTGATCGTCATTTGCGTACCAGTTATCTAGCGAGAAGTGGTTTTTCGCCCAAATCTTAAGCTGACCGAACATGACTAAACGCATGCCAGCATCACCATTTGCCCAAGCGTGATCACTGTTAGCATTTAGCCACATTGGTGCTTTTTGAATATCGGTAGCAATACGATCCATTTGCGGATTGTTATTACGACCTTCCAGTTCCTGCATGTACAGCGCCAGTAGGTTGTTGGTTACCTCGGTACTCCCTTCAGCCACAAAAGGTGCTGATGCCAAGTTATGGCCTACTTCGTGCCAAATTAGCCAATCATCTACAGCATTGGTTGGCACTGTGTTTCTATTGGCATTAAAGCCCGTATTCATCACAGGGTAACCTGAGTGCGCGGCACCAATTGAGATTTGCACATCATTCACAAAGCGATGACGGAAGCCTTTTAGCTCGGTGTAAGTAAAGCGACGATGCTTACCACCTTCAACCACTTCGTCACGACCGTAGAAATCACTTGCCGCTTCTGCGAAACGGTTCATGTCTTTTGCGAACTGATCAAGATCGGTGCCGCTTAGGTTATGAACAGCAGTGGTGTAGATGAATGAACCTGTATCCAGCTCTGCAATTGGTGCTGCGGCTGAACTTGGGTCGTTTACCCAATTGCCATCTTTCCACCAAGCTGCTGTTTCAACATTACTAAAGTTGAAGGTAGCAGTGCCTTGATCTTTTACTTTTGGCTGAACGTAGATCAAACCACCATAAGGGGCTTTAAAGCTCAGGCTTGCACCGTCGTAATGGTAGCTAGTTTGCATGCGTGGTGGACGCTTCAAGCTCACTTCATGGTTAGGTTTACCTGTTAGGTCATCTGCCATCATCACAGTGATCCTTGCTTCAACCCCACCGCTAACTGTTACTTCTTGTAACTGAGGTGCCCATAAACCTGTCGATTGATTATTACCCGCAGAGTAGGAAACAGCCTTGCCATTGGTTTGGATTGTTGCTGTACCACTAGAGCCTGCACCAGCCGTACGGCCTGGATACATGGTGGTGTCTACCGTGATCTCGTGATCCCAGTAAGAGCGACCAAGCATAATACGTGTTAGTGGTTTTTCCATGTAGTTTAGCGGATAGCTTGGGTTTAGCTGGCCACTAAGTTCACCGTCACCATGGATCATCCCGTTAGCCACGAGTGATGCTTTTAGATCAACTGGGCAATTGGCTTCACCTGCGTTAGCTTGATGCTGACCGTCGGTATAACAGTTCAAGAACTGCACCGCTTGTTTGAAGCCAAGCTCGTCTTGTACGCCAGTTTGGTAGCGGTACGGGTTGTCGTTCCACATCCACACCGAAAGGTTATCGTAAGTTTGGTTTAATTCGGCTTTAGATAGGCGAATACCTTGCGTACCTTTGCTGCGGTAGTAGATTTCATGGTTGTACAGCGCAGTGAAGTTAGATCCCAAGTTCGCGGCTTTCACCATGCTTTCAATCACATCTTTGCTGACAGGGTAACGATCAAAGTCAGCACGGTAGTAACTACCACGGACGGTAACGCCATCACCTGTACGCGTTTCAATACAGTTGAATTCGTATTCGTACGGGTTTTGACAAACAGGTGTACCTTCGAATGCTTTTTGTAGTTCTGCGATAGCGGCTTCACGCTGCTCTGCTGTGTCCACAAAAATACGCGCCTGTTTGGTGACCATTACTGGCGCACCGTTTGCGTCAAGCTCTGGTGTACCGTCGGCATTGAGTTTTGGTATCTCGTAAGTTGGGATTTCAAACTTGATCTTGGTTTCGTCTTTAATCCATTCAACCGTACCATCTTGGTGAACTGTAAATGGCTGCTCACCTTGGTTGTCTTGGAAGCGCTCCAGTACCACCATGTCTTTTTGGCTCTTCACATGCAGGTTTGGATACGGCGCCTGACAGTAGTAAGAACTGCCACAGAATGCTTGGTTGGTTGGCGTAACGTTTTGACCACCCAAAGAGACCCCCGCGGCATCAGCCAAACGACCAATAGGCTCAGGGTTGGTGGCTTGAATAGCGTCCATAAACAACACGTTACCGCCGTCATTGATGTATTTGATCAGCGCTGTAATGTCGTCTTGGCTTAGATTCGGGTTTTCCAAATCAGCAACGAAGAGGTTAGTCATCCCATCTTGAATTAGCCTTGGCGGGTATGCCTGAAGGAGCAAGATAGGTGTTTCCGTCGCAGAGAGGCCACTAAAGCCACCTTTAGAGAGTTTTTCTACGGCACTAAAACCGTATTTTGGGCTAACAAAGAAGTCGTATTGTCTGCCTAGTGTCGAGTGGTGGTATGCCGCGTAAGCGGAATCAATGTTGGTTGCAACCTTGATGCCTGCTGTTGGCGTACCGTTATTAAACCATTGGAACAGGTTGGCGAAGAAACGCTTCATGCTGCCGTGATCATCGTGCAACGGGTTTTCAACCGTATTCACGGTACAGGTTTGGTTTGCACTATCTATGTGTAATGCACGGTTAGCCCAATAGTTGTCAGGACATGACAATATGCTTGGGTACATGCCGTTCCCCATAAACACAACTTTACCCGTACCTATGCTACCAGCCGTAACAAACGGGAATCCGTAAGTGGCATTGTCTTTCGATACCAATGGGATAGGCTGCATCTGAATACCCGGGTATTCAGCAATGTAAGGCTTGCCTTCACGAGTCCAAGCTTGTTGTTTACCGAAAGGGATTTCGTGGTTTTTATCTGTACGAGGCATCATTATAGGGAAAGCTTCGTTCGAGATATTTAGCGCACGCATACCACGGGTATAGCCCGTTGCACCGTAGAAGCTGCCGTTATCGTTAAAGACATGGAAGCTATCAACGCCCGTGAATATTTTAGTCAGTGATTCGGTGACGTATTTACCGCCGTTATCAACCGAAAGTGCGTTAGGTAAGCTGATCGCGCGGTAAGAGATAGGATTTTGATTTAGCTCACCATCAATGATCGCCGTTAGCCCTTCGCTAAATTGTGCTTCAAACTCATTCGGCACTTCATAGTTAGAATCACCAAGTTTGCCACCGCTAGGTAGCACAAGATTAATCAGCTCATTGATGACATTTGGATACTGGGCAAATGTTTCATGAATTTCTGGTGTGATCGTAAATGCATTGCCAGTACTTACAGCATAACGTTCAATCAGTGCTTGAATATTTGCTTTAGTCACCGCATTGTCTGTGACATCTGTCAGTTTGTAATCAACCTGATTACCTAATACTTTACCAAACTCAAAGGTGTCGATACCAAAGGTAAGGGTGTCGCCCCACAGATATTCAAATTCGCCGTTTTCGTCCGTCACCCCTGTTGAATGCGCAGAGAAGAAGCTCACGCCAGCAATCGGCTTACTATTCTTGCCACTATTATCAGTTAGCTTGCTGCGAGTAAGTACTTGTGCGTCGGCGCTCGGTTTATAGGTGTAGCTTGCTTCGGCATTTGCTGATACAAAATCCGCATTGAGGTTACTATCAGCATCTGGATCTACGGTAGGAACGATCGTGTTATCTACGTGTGAGCTTGGCGCTTTACCGACTTCGTCTGTGGCTTTTTCTTCAAGAGACTCAAAGTAAGCTTCTACCACGTCTTTATTATCAACCTGTTGGTAGACTTCTTCGATACCAAAAGAGTCATATTCTTTAAGGCAGATCGCCTCGTCTGCTTCACAGCTATCGATAGATTGCAGCACAGTGGCTGCGTTTTCACCATGTTGTCTTGTTAGCTCAAACGAGGTTTCAACCGTATTGTTTGCAGCAGTGGTCAGTGACTTACTTTGTGATGTTGGTGGAAATGGCGCGGTAAAATCACCCAGAATGACGGATCCTAAGGTACAGCTAAATGGTGTACCTTGGGACACTTCAAACGTGCCATCGGTTAAGCGAACGCCATTACAATCGACATCACCTTTAATCATGTTGCCAGATGCTAACAGTGAGCCCACGTAGGTCGTTGTTGGAATAATTTCTGTCGGTGGAATCGTTTCTATTGGTGGCAGAATGTCAGTCGGCGGAATGGTCTCTGTCGGTGGTTTAATATCTTCAGGAATGATTGTATTTCCTGTGGCAGTGTCATCATTACAACCACTAAGAAAAGTCGAGGCTATAGCAAGAGCGAGTATATTTTTATTTATTGAGCTAAGGCTGATCATAAATAGGTTCTTAAAAGAAAATGATTAAATTAGGCAAAGCTTCACTTATGATTTAATAGCATTGCAGAAAAAAGTATCCAATCACGTATGAAACTAGTAACAATTATCCCTATAAAGCGGTATTCAATGCAAATACTGAATGGTTACTTATGATCTAATCATGAGTGATATGGTTAGTTTTCTAAACAAATCACGTTATTGGCTCGATTGTCGTTGGTGAACCAATATCTCACTTTACATTTATCATCCTTTATGGATTTACAATTGGAAATATAATTCATACAG
>NZ_NOIF01000095.1 GCF_002265265.1 Photobacterium sanguinicancri | reverse complement strand
ATATAATCTATTACGAAAGTAACCACGACACCGCTTTCTCCACTCGCTGAGTAAATACGGGTAATGAGAACTCATCTAGGTGCGCTTTATGCTGTTGCGGCTGAGGCATCGGACGCAGCCCATTCTGAATGTCAGTCAGAATCGCTTTCAGGTCTGCACCATTATCGTTACGTGGATCTTCAAATAAGAACCCTGTTTTACCATCAACGACAGTTTCGACAAACGGAGAAGCCTTCACAGCCAAGACTGGCAGATTACAATGTTGCGCTTCAATCACATTTAAGCCCAAGGCTTCTTTTTCAGGAAGCCCTGCAATTAAAAAATCGAGCTGGCTATAAATACCTTCAACATTTTTCTGGAACCCCCAGAAACGTACGCGATCACCTAACGGTCCCAAAGCCTTACGTAAATCACGTACCGAGGCGTAACCACCACTACCAAAGATTTCAATATTTAGATTTGGCACTTCTGATAATGCTTGCGCTATATGTTCAAACATCAATGGAAATTGTTTAATAGGCGTAATACGCGACACAATACCGATACTCAAACCATCTTGCTTTTGCCACTGCACTTTAGGACGGAATTGTTCATAAACAGGTTCAAGCCATGACAAAATGCGATCTCGGCCTTTACGCAAATCCCAGTCATAACACGATGCTTGTAAAATGGGGGTATCTTCTTCGATATGACGAGACAGAGAGGCGACGCCATACCAAGGTTCTGGGTAAATATTCTCCACTTTGGCATCTTTCAAGCTTTCAATTACATACCGTGACACCCCAATGACACCGTCATAACCATCATAAGATGAAGGATCGCGACCATATAAAGGCATATGAGCAATCGCAATCAAACGGTGCCCCTTATCTTTCAATTGCTTACGCCATTTTTTATCAATACCACCATGAGTCAGTAGTACCGCAGGGACATCACCAAGCGCTGTTATTACACCGTCTAAGTCTGGAGTAATAGGCTGAATTTTTGTATTGCCAAATGACAACTTATGCCAATAATCAGCTTTAGGGTGCGTTAAGAGAGTATACCCAATATTCAGCGCATCTAATCCTTGGCAAAGGAAATGGGTATAAACTTCACCACCACCAAAATGCTGCTGTAAATTTAATTGAAATAACTGCTTCGTCACGCGACCACCTCTAAAAAGTGCTAAAAAAATACACTACATCATAAACTGAAAATGAGTGTAATTCCCATGACAAGAATTCCACTACTAGCACGATAGCTCTTTACTATAGTTAGTTTGGGTACATAAAAAACAATAAAAATAGAAACAGCCCTCTGAACACTCCCATGTAACACACCAAGGATGGAACGATGGATGACAACGTAAAAAATCTAGCTTCAGCAAGAGCAACGGCCCATCATAAAAAAAATATTCTGCATGTCTTCCCCACGTTTGCGATCGGTGGCCAACAAGTGCGTTTTGCCCACATCGCCAATGCCTGCCCGCAGGATTACCGTCACACTGTTGTTGCTTTAGACGGTAACTTTGATGCTAAAAGCAAATTACTAGAAACAGTAGATGCAACATTCATCGACCTACGCCAACTGAAACAACAACATGTTCTGCAGCGGATGCAGGCAATTCAGCATTATTTAGCAGACCATCAGCATGATGTATTGATGACCTACAATTGGGGCGCGATTGAATGGGCATTAGCACACCGTATTTTCCCTCATGCAACGACCTCAGCAACAGCCACCAAACACGTCCATTGGGAAGACGGCTTTGGCCCCGAAGAGCAACAAGATCGCTTACCGCGCCGAAATATTTTTCGTCGCCTCGCACTGTCCGATGACACCAAGGTAGTAGTGCCCTCGCACCAGCTTCAACATATCGCACAACAGGATTGGCATGTTGCTGCATCGCAATTAGTTTATTTCCCCAACGGCATCGCACTGCCAGAATCGCGTTCTCATACCGCTTCAGATACCGCTGCAGATAAAGATACACCCAGTTCAAAAACAACCGAACAGGCCCAAGAGCCGACCTTTATTACGCTGGCTACCTTACGAGCTGAAAAAAACATCCCACGCTTAATCGATAGCTTCTTAGCGGCCGTGCCCAGTGGGAAATTAATTATTGGTGGCGGGGGTCCCTTACTCGAGGAACTGCGTGAATATGTCATCCAGCTCGATCAAACCGACCGTATTGAGCTAACGGGTAACGTCACCGACATCTGGGGATTTCTCGCCCGTGGGGATGTGTTTTGTTTATCGTCGGATACCGAGCAAATGCCGATCTCGATATTAGAAGCGATGGCAATGGGACTGCCCGTTGTCTCAACCGATGTCGGTGACATTAAAACCATGCTATCACCCGAAAACATAGCCTATATCGCGGCGCCAAGTGATTACCCTGAAGCAATGAAGAAGCTATTAGCACATCAAGATTACTGGCCAACCATAGGCCGAGCCAATAAGCTGCGTGTATCGCAACAATTCAGCTTCGAGACCATGATAAAAAACTTTGCCGCCCTGCTTTAAATACGATCTGCTATTTTTATTACATGGCATTCTTGAATGATCAAATCGAATACACGGTCAATCAATGCATTAAGCGCTAACAGTATATAAATAAGAAGGGCGTTATCATTTACCGCACTGAGTTCACATCACAGCCACCATGAAAAAGATTATTGGTTATTCCTTGACTATCTGATTTAAATTAACCGCAGTTCATGATAATCTGCGCGCCCTTCTAACACTGAGTGAAACAGCAATGAGCAAAGGTACGTTATACATTGTGTCGGCACCAAGCGGTGCGGGTAAATCAAGCTTGATTAACGCCCTATTGGAAACCAACCCAACTTATGACATGAAAGTATCGGTTTCTCACACCACGCGCGGTATGCGCCCAGGTGAAGAACACGGCGTTCATTACAACTTCGTAAGTGTTGAAGAATTTACTGAACTTGCAAGCAAAAGTGCTTTTCTTGAGCATGCAGAAGTATTTGGCAATTACTACGGTACGTCACGTCCGTGGATTGAAGATCAGCTAAACAAAGGAATCGACGTATTCCTTGATATCGACTGGCAAGGTGCGCGTCAAATTCGCAAGCAGATGCCACAAGCGAAAAGCCTGTTTATTCTTCCGCCATCAAAAGAAGAATTAGAGCGTCGACTTAATGCGCGCGGCCAAGACAGCGATGCTGTTATTGCTCGTCGTATGGAAGAGGCACGTTCTGAGATTTCACATTACAGCGAATACGATTACGTGATCGTGAATGATGATTTTGATGTTGCTCTTATCGATTTCAAAGCGATTATCCGCGCAGAACGATTGAAGCAAGACAAACAAACTGCTAAATATAACAGCATGCTGAACGCCCTACTGGCAGAACAGTAAGTATTTTTGTACAATTTTCCCTCTTTTTTTATATAACCACTGGAGTCCTCCATGGCACGCGTAACCGTTCAAGACGCTGTTGATAAAATTGGCAACCGTTTCGATCTGATCCAAGTTGCTTCACGCCGCGCTCGTCAAATGCAAACTGGCGGTAAGGATCCACTGGTTCCAGAAGAAAACGACAAGTACACAGTGATCGCGCTTCGTGAAATCGAAGAAGGCCTTATCACTAAGGATATTCTTGATGCTCGTGAGCGTCAGGAACTTCAAGAGCAAGAAGCAGCAGAGCTAGCAGCAGTTAGCGCTATTGCAGGCGACCACCGTTAATTCAGGGAACCGGGCGATTGTATCTTTTTGATAGCCTGAAAGAAGTCGCAACCGAATACCTGCCAGAGCCTCACATCGAGGCTCTTAGGCAGGCTTATCTCGTTGCGCGTGATGCCCACGAAGGGCAGACTCGCTCTAGTGGCGAACCTTATATCATCCACCCGATTGCTGTGGCCCGCATTCTTGCGGAAATGCGCCTCGATTACGAGACGTTAATGGCTGCACTTCTCCATGATGTAATCGAAGACACCGAAGTGACCAAGGAAGACTTGGAAACCCGCTTTAGTGCCACCGTTGCAGAATTGGTTGATGGCGTATCGAAGCTGGATAAACTGAAGTTCCGCGACCGCAAAGAAGCGCAAGCAGAGAACTTCCGCAAAATGATCATGGCAATGGCCCATGACATTCGCGTCATTCTAATCAAATTGGCTGACCGCACGCACAACATGCGCACCCTAGGTGCTCTGCGTCCGGATAAACGCCGTCGTATTGCCCGCGAAACGCTCGAAATATTCTCTCCACTGGCACACCGTCTTGGTATTCATAACATCAAAACTGAACTCGAAGAGTTAGGCTTTGAAGCGTTATATCCAAACCGTTATAAAGTGCTCAAAGAAGTGGTGGCAGCAGCGCGTGGTAATCGTAAAGAAATGATTAATAAGATTCACGCAGAAATCGAGGGTCGCCTTGAAGATGCGGGAATTAAAGGTACGGTTGTCGGCCGTGAAAAGAACCTGTACTCCATCTATAACAAGATGAAGAGTAAGGAACAGCGTTTCCATTCAATAATGGATATCTACGCGTTCCGTGTTCTGGTCACCGATCTCGACACCTGCTACCGCGTATTGGGCCAAGTACATAACCTGTACAAACCACGCCCAAGCCGCATGAAAGACTACATTGCGATCCCAAAAGCCAATGGCTATCAATCACTGCATACCTCACTTGTCGGCCCACATGGTGTGCCTGTTGAAGTACAAATTCGTACTGACGACATGGACCAAATGGCAGACAAAGGTGTCGCAGCACATTGGACTTACAAAGACGGTGAAAGCTCAGGCACTACCGCCCAAGTGAAAGCACAGCGTTGGATGCAGAGCTTACTTGAGCTACAACAAAGTGCCGGTAATTCTTTTGAATTTATCGAAAACGTCAAATCAGATCTGTTTCCAGATGAGATTTACGTCTTTACACCGAAAGGCCGTATTGTTGAATTGCCAGTCGGCGCGACCGCGGTCGATTTCGCTTATGCTGTCCATACCGATGTCGGTAATGCTTGTGTTGGTGCACGAGTTGATCGTCAACCTTACCCGCTCAGCAAACCGCTGAAAAACGGGCAGACAATTGACATTATCAGTGCGCCAGGTGCCCGTCCCAATGCTGCATGGCTCAACTATGTGGTGACATCTCGTGCCCGTGCGCGTATCCGTCAGGTACTGAAAACCATGCGCCGTGATGAATCTATCACCCTTGGTCGTCGCCTGCTGAATCATGCGCTTGGTGAGTTAAGCATCGACCAAATCAATCCAGATAATCTCCAGCAAGTGCTGTCTGATCTGCGATTGGAATCGATGGACGATTTACTGACGGATATCGGCTTAGGTGAACTAATGAGTGTAGTGATTGCTCGCCGCTTATTAGGTAACCCTGAAGAACTGAATAACCATAATGAAGGTGCACGACGCTTACCGATCCAGGGTGCTGATGGCATCTTGCTCACGTTTGCCAATTGCTGTCACCCAATCAATGGCGACCCCATTATGGCGCACGTCAGTCCGGGTAAAGGCCTGGTTATTCACCGTGAAGAATGTGCCAATATTCGTGGTTACCAAAAAGAACCCGATAAGTACATGGCGGTAGAGTGGAGCGAAGACTTTGAACAAGAATTCGTGACTAACCTAAAAGTGGACATGCAAAACCACCAAGGTGCACTGGCGGATTTAACCAACACGATTGCGGCAACAGGCTCCAATATTCAAGGGCTAGCAACCGAAGAAAAAGATGGCCGTTTATACACCATCACGGTTCGCTTAACGACCAAAGGTCGTATCCACCTAGCCAATATTATGCGCCGAATTCGTGTAATGCCGAATGTTGTCCGTGTGGCCCGCCAGAAAAACTGATACAGCCGCATCAACAACCACTTATTCTAAACGCCCTCTTTTGGGCGTTTTTATTTATGGATATTAATCAACGACTATGACTCCTGATCGTTACCAACGTATTCAATCTGTGCTGGCAACTCGCCAAATCGACCTTACCGTTTGTATGGAAGAAGTGCACAAACCTAACAATGTATCAGCGATTGTGCGCACTGCTGACGCAGTCGGCATCCATAAAGTGCATGCCGTCTGGCCAGATGACAAGATGCGGATGCTTAGCCATACCTCTGCGGGGGCACGTAATTGGGTTGAACTAGAAACACACGACACCATGGTTGATGCGGTTCAACACCTAAAAAGCCAAGGCATGCAAGTCCTCGCCACCAACCTCTCAGATACAGCGATTGATTTCCGGGAAGTGGATTACACCAAACCAACAGCGATTATCTTAGGCGGCGAGAAAAACGGCATCACCCAAGAAGCCTTAAACCTTGCCGATCAAGACATCATCATTCCAATGGTTGGTATGGTACAGTCGTTAAATGTGTCGGTGGCCAGTGCCCTCATTTTGTATGAAGCACAACGCCAGCGCCAAAACGCAGGCATGTACGACCAAGCAACCACCCAGCTACCTGACGAAGTGGTGCACCGTATTTTGTTTGAACGCGGCCACCCAGTACTCGCCAAAGTGGCGCGTCGTAAAGGCTTGCCTTACCCGCCACTGGATAACGAAGGTCAGATCGTGGCTGACGATGCGTGGTGGGCAACCATGCAGGCGATTGAACCAAAGAAAAACAAGCAAAAATAGCCAATAAGGACATGCGATGAGCGGACAGCTACTAGATACCATCGCCCTCACCGAACTTGCTGGTGTTGGCGCTAAAATGGCAGAAAAACTAACCAAGATTGGGCTCAATACCGTCCAAGACCTGTTGTTTCATCTGCCGCTCCGCTATGAAGATCGTACCCGAATTTGGCCGATTGCCGGTGTGATGCCCGGTCAGCACCTCACAATTCAAGGTGAAGTGCTCAACAACAGCATTACCTTTGGCAAACGAAAAATGCTTAGCGTCAAAATCAGCGATGGTAATGGCGCGGCAACCCTTCGCTTTTTTAACTTCAACGCGGCGATGAAAAACAGCTTAGCAGAAGGGAAGCAAGTTAAAGCCTACGGCGAAATTAAACGCGGTAAGTTTGGGGTCGAGATAATTCACCCCGACTACAAGGTGTTTTCTGAAACCACCGAGCTCAGTGTTGAAGAAACATTAACGCCGGTATACCCGACCACCGATGGCTTACGCCAACTCACCCTACGCAGCCTAACAGACCAAGCGCTGAAGCTACTGGATAAAGCCGCCGTGAGTGAGTTATTACCGGAAGGTTTATACGATCGCCAAATGACGCTGGCGCAAGCCTTACGCATCATGCATCGCCCTACGCCTGATATCTCGCTGGACCAACTTGAAGAAGGCAAGCATCCCGCACAGCATCGTTTGATATTAGAAGAACTGCTCGCTCAAAATTTATCGATGCTCGCGGTACGCAGCAACAGTCAGCGTCATGATGCATGGCCGCTCAGTGCCAAACAGAATCTCAAGCAGCAGTTTCTTGCTGGTTTACCATTCAGCCCAACAGGGGCGCAACAGCGGGTCGTTGCCGACATCGAACAAGACCTGACGCTCGCGCACCCTATGATGCGCTTAGTTCAAGGAGATGTTGGCTCTGGTAAAACCTTAGTCGCCGCTCTGGCTGCGTTACGCGCAATCGAACACGGCTATCAAGTCGCATTAATGGCACCAACCGAATTGCTTGCCGAGCAACACGCCCAAAACTTTGCCAACTGGTTCAATCCTCTCGATATTCAAGTCGGATGGATGGCAGGTAAACTCAAAGGTAAAGCCCGTGAAACCGAATTAGCGCGCATTGAAAGCGGCGAAGCCAAGATGGTGGTCGGCACGCACGCCCTATTTCAAGACCACGTAATATTTAACAACCTCACTTTAGTGATCATTGATGAACAGCACCGCTTTGGTGTCCATCAACGGTTAGAACTCCGAGAAAAAGGCGCCAATGAAGGTCGCTATCCACACCAACTGATCATGACGGCTACGCCGATCCCACGGACGTTAGCGATGACAGCGTACGCTGATTTGGAAACCTCGGTGATTGATGAATTGCCGCCAGGGCGAACCCCGATCAAAACCGTGGCACTGTCCGACTCTCGCCGCCCAGAGATCATTGAGCGTATTCGATCTGCGTGCCAAACCGAAGGCCGCCAAGCTTATTGGGTTTGTACCCTTATTGATGAATCGGAAGTATTAGAAGCCCAAGCCGCCTCTGACACCGCCGATGAGCTGACCGCCCTATTGCCCGAACTCAAAATAGGCTTAGTGCATGGCCGAATGAAAGCCGCAGAAAAACAAGCTGTCATGGCGCAGTTCAAAGACGGTGACCTCGATTTATTAGTCGCAACCACTGTGATTGAAGTGGGTGTCGATGTGCCCAATGCCAGTTTAATGGTGATTGAAAACCCAGAGCGCCTAGGTTTAGCCCAGCTCCACCAGCTACGCGGCCGTGTCGGTCGTGGCCAAGTTGCCAGCCACTGTGTACTGTTGTATCACGCCCCTCTGTCACAAACCGCGCAGAAACGCTTGGGGGTGTTACGCGAAAGTAGCGATGGCTTTGTTATTGCCCAGCGCGACTTAGAAATCCGTGGGCCTGGGGAGTTACTCGGCACCAAACAAACCGGTATCGCCGATTTTAAAGTCGCTGATCTGGTGCGTGACCAACACCTTATCCCCCAAGTGCAAAAGCTAGCTCGATACATTCACGATAAATATCCATCGAATGCCGAAGCCATTATTGAACGCTGGCTGGGCCAGCGCGAAAACTATTCCAACGCTTAGCCTGCAAGGCAATGCAGCCCTTTATCTCTTTCTGATAGGCATAAAGGGCTGACTTTTCATTACTCAACACCCAAGTGAGAAAATCCGCCCACAAAACTACACAGCGATCGCTGTTAATAAGCATATCTTTCACCGTTACATTTCAACCGTGATCCCTCCAGCCCTGTAAACATAAAGGCCTTAGCCACTAACCTTGTTTTTCACCCTTTAGTTTGTCATTTATCAAGGTAGCGACTTTTCTTATCGCAAAACAACGCAAACGATTGCTATTTTCTACAAGGTAATTACAATAGCGCACAAAATTCGTCCACCTCCATCTCTCCCGTGTTGGTTGAAGCTGATTAACAGCAATCACAGATATATTCAGTCAATACATACTGCGGCCCATTCAGCGCATGCAGTCAGGGAACCAGAGATAAACCAAGGAAAACATACGGCATGACCCGTCAACACAGCGATATTGAAGCGCCGCGTAAGTCTGATCTCATCTATCGATTAGAAGACCGCCCGCCGCTACCACAAACTCTATTTGCAGCACTACAGCACCTTCTTGCGATGTTTGTGGCTGTCGTAACGCCCTCGCTGATTATTTGTCAGGCGCTGGGTTTACCTGCCAGTGATACCAACACCATTGTCAGTATGTCGTTATTTGCTTCCGGTATCGCCTCGTTTATCCAAATCAAAACCTTTGGCCCAGTAGGTTCAGGCTTACTATCGATTCAAGGCACCAGCTTCAATTTCCTTGGCCCTATCATAGGTGCAGGTTTAGCGCTTAAAGCTGGCGGTGCAGATGTCCCTACCATGATGGCCGCCATCTTCGGGACTATCTTGGTTGCTTCATTCACTGAAGTCTTTATTTCTCGCATCTTGCAGCATGCTCAACGTGTTATCACGCCGCTAGTTTCAGGCATAGTGGTCACCCTAATCGGCCTGACGCTGATTCAAATCGGCTTAACGTCAATGGGCGGTGGTTATGCCGCACTAGAAAGTGGCACCTTCGGCAGCCTAGATAACCTGATGCTGGCGGGTACGGTATTAGCCTTTATCGTGCTACTGAATCGCGTTAAGAACCCTTACCTGCGCGTATCATCTATCGTCATTGCGATGGCTGCAGGCACAATACTTGCCGCCTTCATGGGGATGATTGATACCTCTCGCAGTGCAGACACCGCCTTCATCGCGATCCCATTACCAATGCAGTACGGTTTAGGCTTCGATTGGGGCTTATTAATTCCACTGGTGATTGTATTTGCGATTACTTCACTTGAAGCCATTGGTGATATTACCGCGACATCAGAAACCTCAGAGCAGCCTGTCGCTGGCCCTGTGTACATGAAGCGCATCAAAGGCGGCGTATTAGCTGATGGCCTCAACTCAGGTGTCGCTGCAATACTTAACAGCTTTCCAAATTCTACCTTTAGCCAGAACAACGGCATCATCATGCTAACGGGCGTGGCAAGTCGCTATATCGGCTTCTTTGTGGCAGGTATGCTCGTGCTACTTGGTTTATTTCCGGGCGTGGCTAACTTAGTTCAGTTAATTCCAGAACCGGTATTAGGCGGCGCTACGATCGTGATGTTCGGTACGATTGCTGCATCGGGAGTGCGTATTATCTCACGCTGTAATCTTGACCGCCGTGCCATTCTTATCATGGCGCTGTCATTTTCGATGGGCTTAGGTATTGCACAAAAACCAGAGATCCTTCAGTTCATGCCTGACATTGTAAAAAGTATCCTGTCTTCTGGTATGGCTGCGGGCGGCTTAACCGCTATCATTCTTAACTTGGTGTTACCTGAAGAACCCAAAGAAGATTAATAGCCTGTAATACGAAAACCAATAAAAAGGGTTAGCCATTGGCTAACCCTTTTTTGATCTTACCGTCTGCACCCAATCTCGCTACACTTTCTTACCACTACGAGAGGTATGCAGCGCCAAGTTGATTTGGACTCGCAAGCCGCCTTCACTGCGATTACGCACACAAATTTCGCCATCATGCTGATCGATAATTCGTTTCACAATCGCCAAGCCCAACCCTGTTCCTTCGGTTTCACGACCTCGCGCCGTGTCACCACGCGTGAGCGGTTGGAACATTCGTGAGACCTGATCAGGTTCAATCCCTGGGCCATTATCTTCAACACAATACCAAGCGGATTTACGGTCTGCCGTGGCACCACTGGAGATTTTGACCCAGCCATTACCATAGCGCAAGGCATTGCCCACTAAGTTAGCAACGGCTCGCTTCATCGCCACGTTGTTAGCCAAAATCACCCCAGGTACATCGCCAAGCTCAAGGTCAATCTGATGTTGCCCTTCGCTATCTGCGACCTCTTCCAGTAAAGCATTCAGGTCGAGCTTCTCTTCTTCCTGCTTCTTGGTTGATTTAAGGTAATCCATAAACTGACTGATGATCTCGTTACACTCTTCAGTGTCTTTGATCATGCTATCAGCGAGGTAGTTATCTTCTGGCGACATCATCTCTGTTGCCAAGCGGATCCGTGTCAGTGGGGTACGTAAATCATGACTCACACCAGCCAGCAACAACGCCCTATCTTCTTCAAGCTGCTGAATACCTTCCGACATTTGATTAAATGCCTTGGTAACCGCACGAATTTCAGAGGCGCCATTTTCCTGCAACGGTGGTGGTGTTTCACCACGAGCAACCGACAGAGCCGCTTGTTCTAGTGCGACCAAAGGCCGATTTTGAATCCGAATAAACAGCCAACCACCTGCAATCACCATAAAGGCAATAATCAGGCTATAGCGAAATAAGGGAGAGAAATCATCTTCATGCAATTCAGATAACGGCACCCGCATCAAAAAGCCCGGCATCGCATCACACTTGAGCCATAAGACATAACTGTCAGCCCCTAACACCAACCGTACTTCGGTATTGGTATCAAGTTCACGAGTCATTTCTTCGCTTAAGTATTCCACTTCTGAAGCCTGACGATATTCATCGGCTTCAACACTGTCTGCAAGGTGAAGAGTCACCCCCAACTGCTCCAACAGCTGGCGACGCAATGGCGTATCTAAATGAAAAGTATGGCCATCGGCGAGTTGTACATCTTCTTTCAGCATCAAACGCACTTCATAGGCCAAAATGCGGTTGAACTGCTTCAAACTCGGCAATAATGCATAGTTAAAAACAGCCAGATACGAGAAGATTTGGCTGGCCGTTAACAAGCCAGCCAATAAGATCAAAGTACGAGTGAACGTACTGCGCGGAGAAAAGCGCATAGGTTATGCCTCGTTACCATCCGGTACGAATACATAGCCCAAGCCCCATACCGTTTGTATGTAACGAGGGCGACTTGGATCTTCTTCAACCATACGTCGCAAGCGTGAAATTTGAACGTCGATTGAACGCTCCATTGCAGAGTATTCACGGCCACGTGCCATATTCATTAACTTATCACGCGACATTGGCTCACGAGCATTGGTCACCAATGCTTTCAATACAGCGAACTCACCCGAGGTCAGTGGCATAGATTCTTCACCACGGAACATTTCGCGTGTGCCTAAGTTCAAGCGGAACTCACCAAATTCGATCACTTTACTGTCCACACTCGGTGCGCCCGGTGCTTCAATCGTTTGACGACGCAAAACCGCACGGATACGAGCCAGTAACTCGCGTGGGTTAAACGGCTTAGGCAAGTAATCATCGGCGCCAACTTCCAAGCCAACAATACGATCGACTTCATCGCCTTTTGCCGTCAGCATCAAAATAGGCAACATGTTATTGGCGTTACGTAAACGACGACAAATAGACAAGCCATCTTCACCTGGCAGCATTAAATCTAATACCATCAAGTGGAATGTTTCGCGCGATAACAGACGATCCATCTGCTCGCCATTAGCGACACTGCGAACCTGAAAACCTTGCTCTGATAGGTAGCGTTCCAACAACGCACGCAAACGCATATCATCATCAACAACTAGAATTTTATAATTTTCCTGCATATCTTCTACCTTACGGCATCAAGCCTGTTATCGTTCTCAGCCGCTATAGTACTCGAGTCATCCTGACCTAAGCTTAAATTCGCAGCTAAAATGTGAGCTAAATTGTTACTGGGTATGTCTAGCACAGTAACGCATTGCCAAGCCAACAACACGCAATTGTTTCCTATATTCTAATGCTTTAACCCGTCACACTCTGTTTTTGTAAATATTGACCTAAGCCACAATGCGTAACACTATTTAGACTCAAGACTCAAAAACATGACACCGTCGAGGGTCTCCTGAATATATCAAAGTATGCGCCATGATTAGGAACTCGCATGAAAACCAATCTCATCACCCGTGAGGGCTATGACAAACTCAAAAGTGAACTTGAGTTTTTATGGTACGAAGAACGCCCTGAAGTCACCAAAAAAGTAACATGGGCCGCTAGCCTTGGCGATCGCAGTGAAAATGCAGATTATCAATACAATAAAAAACGCCTGCGCGAAATTGACCGTCGGGTACGCTTTCTGCGTAAACGATTGGAAGTCGTTAAAGTGATCGACTATTCCCCTCAGCAGGATGGCAAAGTTTTCTTTGGTGCGTTTGTTGAAATAGAAAATGAAGCGGGAGACAGTAAAGCCTTCCGCATTGTCGGCCCAGATGAAATTTATGGCCGTAACGACTATATTTCGATCGACTCTCCCATGGCACGTGCCATGTTGAAAAAAGAAGTCGATGAAGAATTTGAAGTGGTGACCCCGCAAGGACGAAAGCTGTGGTTTGTAAATAGTATCCGCTACTGTTAGTCGCTGAATACGCCACGATTTCATCATAAGATATAGTGTGATATGCCCGATTCATCGTGATTATCACACTGACACAGTCTTAACATTACACTGCTTGTCAGCGTCGGATTCCTCCGTAGAATGGCACCAGTTAACGATCATAACCAAGAGATACCAACGGATGAACAACGCTATCAACCAGATGATTGCCAACGAACTCAGCGTTCGCGTAGAGCAAGTCACAGCCGCAGTCACTCTGTTAGATGACGGTAATACGGTTCCCTTTATTGCCCGCTACCGCAAGGAAGTCACCAACGGGCTGGATGATACCCAGCTTCGTAACCTCGAATCACGCCTCGGCTACTTACGTGAATTAGATGATCGCCGCAAAGTGATTTTGAAATCAATCACCGAGCAAGGAAAACTCACCAGTCAACTTGAAGCGGAAATTTTATCGGCTGACAGCAAAACCCGCCTTGAAGATCTGTATCTACCTTACAAACAAAAACGTCGAACTAAAGGTCAGATTGCGATTGAAGCAGGCTTAGAACCACTGGCAGACACTCTATGGCAGCAACCTAACCATGAACCAGAAGCCACCGCAGCGCAGTACATCAGCGCAGATAAAGGCATAGCCGATACCAAAGCCGCGCTTGATGGGGCTCGTGCTATTTTAATGGAACGCTTTGCTGAAGATGCGGCACTGCTGGATAAAGTACGTCGCCACTTGCAAACCCAAGCAGAGCTGACCGCGCGCGTAATTGACGGAAAAGAGCACGAAGGTGCTAAGTTCAAAGACTACTTTGAGCACAACGAATTACTGAAAAACGTCCCTTCCCACCGTGCCCTTGCTATGTTCCGTGGTCGTAACGAAGGTTTTTTACAGCTATCACTTAATGCCGACCCTGCCCAAGATGAAGGCGTACGCGGTTCATACTGTGAAGTAATTATTGCCAACCACTATGGCGTGACCCTTGGCAACCAACCTGCCGATACTTGGCGTAAGCAAGTGATCAGTTGGGCATGGCGTATCAAAATTTTGATGCACATGGAAACGGAGCTCATGAGTGCGCTACGTGAAAAAGCCGAAGACGGCGCGATGCAAGTCTTCGCCGATAACCTTAACGATTTGTTGATGGCAGCACCTGCTGGTCCTCGTGCCACCTTGGCACTTGACCCTGGTTTACGTACGGGTTGTAAAGTGGCAGTGATTGATGCAACGGGTAAATTACTGGACTTCGCAACCATTTATCCACACCAACCACAACGCCAAGTCGCCCAATCGGAAGCGGCCGTATTAAGCTTGATCACCAAACATAAGGTTGATTTGATCGCCATTGGTAACGGTACTGCTTCACGTGAAACAGATGCCTTTGTCGCGAAACTACTAAAAGATAACAATCTTAAAGTACAAAGTGTGATGGTCAGTGAGGCAGGTGCATCGGTGTATTCAGCTTCTGAATTTGCCGCCAACGAATTCCCCGATTTAGATGTCTCCATTCGTGGTGCCGTTTCTATCGGTCGTCGTCTCCAAGACCCTCTCGCAGAGCTAGTGAAGATCGATCCAAAAGCCATCGGTGTTGGCCAATACCAACACGATGTTAGCCAGAGCATGCTGGCAAAACGTCTGGATGCGGTAGTGGAAGACTGTGTAAATGCCGTTGGTGTCGATGTAAACATGGCTTCAGCAGCACTCTTAACGCGAGTGGCTGGTTTAAGTAAAACCATGGCACAAAACGTGGTGGACTACCGCGATGAAAATGGTCGATTTGAAAGCCGTACTGCATTGAAAAAAGTGGCACGTTTAGGGCCAAAAGCCTTTGAACAATGTGCGGGCTTCTTGCGTATTATGAATGGTAAAAACCCACTCGATAGCTCAGCAGTTCACCCTGAGTCTTACGCTGTGGTCAAAACCATTGCTGCGAATAACAGCAAGCCTATCGATGCGATCATCGGTAATACCGAGTTCCTACGCACCCTTAAAGCGGCGGATTACACTGATGAAAAATTTGGTCTACCCACAGTAACGGACATTATCAGTGAGCTTGATAAACCAGGCCGCGATCCACGCCCTGAGTTTAAAACTGCCACCTTTGCGGAAGGCGTTCACGAAGTCAAAGACTTGATTCCAGGTATGGTACTGGAAGGCGTGATCACCAACGTAACCAACTTTGGCGCCTTTGTGGATGTGGGGGTTCACCAAGATGGTCTTGTCCATATCTCTGCTCTATCTGACAAGTTTGTCGCTGATCCACGTGAAGTGGTGAAAGCTGGTGACGTAGTCAAAGTGAAAGTGATGGAAGTGGATTTGCAGCGTAAGCGTATCGCTATGACCATGCGAATGAGCGACGAACCCGGCCAAGAGAAGCCTGCACGTAAACCACAAGGTCAAGCGCCTCAAGGTCAACCGCGCTCAGCGACGAATCATAACAAACACGCCAATAACAACGCACGCAACCAAGATAATAGTGGTGGTGCGATGGGTGGCGCTTTTGCAGCAGCCTTTGCTAAAGCGAAAAAATAACCTCGCCCGATCTGTTATCACACCTTCTGAGATCACAGCTATAGCGGCATAAATCGAGTAGGAGGAGGCCTCACGGCCTCCGTCCTCTCACACCACCGTACAAGCGTGAGTCGCATACGGCGGTTCCGAATATATTTTCAGTGACTCATACCCATCTCGCAATGAGTACAGCCCCAACTCCTCGAATGTATCTCCGTTTGCGTTGTTTAAGTCGGTAGCATCTTAGCCGTCGCCGTATCCATTCATCCAAGCGCTGCATGCTNCTTTTACGTATGGCAAGTTTGAAGTAGTGTTGCCAACCTCTTAGGTATTGAGTTAACTCGGTTATTACAACCTTTAACTCTCGCCCTCGATTTCGCTTCGTTATCTGCCGCACTCGTCTCTTCATTTGAGTTTGCGCTGGCTTCGATATATGGATAGTTCCATTTATCTGGAAGCGGTGGCTTAGGTAAGTTCGCTCTGTCACTCTTGTCGCGGCGCTTTTCTCTCGGTTTACCGTGAGTTTCAGTTTCTGCTCCAAGAACTCCGTTATCGACCCTTTGACTCGGTGAGCCGCTTCCTCACTACCTACGTAAATTTGGCAGTCGTCTGCATATCGACAGAACTTATGCCCTCTACGATCTAACTCTTTATCCAGTTCATCTAATACGATATTGGAGAGCAACGGAGATAATGGTCCACCCTGTGGTGTGCCTCGTTGTCTCTGTTCAACTAACCCGTTTCGCATTATGCCTGCCTGTAGATATGACCTGATGAGCTTCAACACTCGTTTATCAGCAATGTCCTGTGACAATCTATACATCAGCCTGTCATGGTTCACTGTATCGAAGTATTTCGCTAAGTCGATATCTACCACATAACCTCGCCCTTCTCGGATGTAGCGACTGGCTACCGCTAGTGCTTGGTGGGCACTGCGGTTCGGTCTAAATCCGTANCTGCTATCGGAGAATTTCAGTTCATAGATATCTGTCAGCACTGAAGTGATTGCCTGTTGGACAACTCTATCAAGGACTGTTGGGATGCCTAGTTGCCTGACCCCACCGCTAGGTTTGGGGATTTCCACACCAAGAACGGGTTGCGGTTGATAACTTCCATCCAGAAGACTCTGGCGAAGCGCTTGCCCGTTTGAAGACTGTCGAAGCATTGAGATGGTGGCATTAATATCGAGTTTATCAACGCCTGCACACCCTTTGTTCTTCTTCACTCTTCGTAGAGCTTGATTCAAGTTAGTTGAAGAGCAGATTTGCTCCATCAACGAAGTTGAGNTCACCAAGACTCGTCCTCCTGTCTACGCCGACCATGCTTGTCATTCTTCGTGACCATGAGCTTTACTTGCGGTATCGCCCATTGGGACGTAGAGATGATTTTCATCTTGCTATGACTCCACATGATTGAGTGTCTAGTGACTGCTTCCTGATATATTCAGTTCAGGCCTTCCCTTGAGTTGTACTTCCTCAAGGTACTATGCCTTCTGCTGACTTCTTACCACCCGTCACACAGCATCACTACTGCATTAGTCTCATCTGAGACAGGCAATAAGATCTCCCGAGGTAAGACGTTGCTCTTTCCCTTGGCCGTGCCTGATTTATCACTACACACTTCCCGTCGAGGCATTGGGCTATTCTATCTATTGCTAGGTTACCCAAGTTGTAGTGACCTACTATCGGATTTCTGTTCGTCACAACCAAGTTTTGCCATTTGCTTCCTTCAGATTTCACCTCACGGTGAACACCCTTGCATAGGCTAACGGTTCTCGCTCGACTGAGCCCGTAGAGGACTTTCACCTCCTAGATCAACACCATGCTCGGCGCACAA
>NZ_NOIF01000094.1 GCF_002265265.1 Photobacterium sanguinicancri | reverse complement strand
AGGGGTGTAGCTCCAATTGGCAGAGCAGCGGATTCCAAATCCGCGTGTTGGGAGTTCGAATCTCTCCACCCCTGCCATCTTTAAGGCTCTAGCAGAAATGCTGGAGCCTTTTTCGTTTTTGGTATTTAGTGCTCAGCAGCGGATTCACCGATACCGAAAATCAGCGCGTGTTGGGCGTTCGGATTTCTCCACTCCTGCCATCTTTAAGGCTCTAGCAGAAATGCTGGCGCCTTTTTCGTTTTTGATATTTAGTGCTCAGCAGCGGATTCACCGATACCGAAAATCAGCGCGTGTTGGGCGTTCGGATCTCTCCACCCCCGCCATATTTAAGGCTCTAGCAGAAATGCTGGCGCCTTTTTCTTTTTTGGTATTTAGTGCTAAGCAGCGGATTCACCGATACCGAAAATCAGCGCGTGTTGGGCGTTCGAATCTCTCCACCCCTGCCATCTTTAAGGCTCTAGCAGAGATGCTGGAGCCTTTTTCGTTTCTGTCATCTAGTTTGTAGTTAAATATAGGGGAGCACTTAACTAGTTAATTCCGCATTAAAACTTTGAGCATTGCACGTCTTCAGGCTTACAAAACATGTCATCGTTGGAGTCAGTGCACTGATCAATAATTTTTGCAATTGCTTGTCCACGACTCGTTGATCGCTCGCTGTATTCTTTGGTAAAGACGCTAAGTCGACATTGATACATATGCAGCCCAGAGTTGGTGTTCTGATTGTTGTTATTCAGTTGAATCTGAAGTTTATACACTTGCTGAGTCAGCTGGCTCACTTGGTACTCAAGTTCAGTGATGCGACGCTCATGATCAGTATTTGCATATGAAACAGGCGCAAATATTATGAATAGTAACGGTATAAACTTTTTCATAATTACTCATTAATTGTTCGATGTTTTATTGTTGGTTGGAGCTTAACAAAATTTGTGCTGAGGCAAAATAAACAATGATGATGATCTAAAGTTAGTGCGGGAAAAGCCTAGGAGGTGATATCTTGTGATTTTTATACGTAAATACTGGAACTATCATGCCTCACTTTCGTTTTCGTGCTATTGATGCGCAACATGTACAAGCGATTTCTACGCAGCTTGTTGATGCGTTACAGCCATTGATGAATTGCCCACGAGAAGATTTTACGATTGAGCATATTCCTTCAACATTCGTTTTTGATGGTGAAGTCTCTCAAGCATATCCTTTTGCAGAAGTTTTCTGGTTTGATCGTGGTCAAGAGGTTCAGGATGCTGTTGCCGTCCACATAACGGCATTAGTGCGTCAAGCTGTGGCGAATGATAGCCAAGATGTTGCTGTTATTTTTACGGCTCTGACGCCAAGTGCTTATTATGATAACGGCGAGCATTATTAATAGGCGCACGGTAAGATAAGTCGATAAGTGACGCTACTGTTAGATTAAGCATAAGTGCGAGCTTATGCTTTTTTATTGGAGATAAAATGGCGCGTTATATACGAATTTTAATTGTTGCTGGTGTTTTACTAGCTGCAGGTACTATAAGCTTTACAGAGTGGTCATTTAAGGTAACGCAAACCCCTGAGCTGGCGACTGACATTAAAACAGTGGTACCGGAATACTCCTATAATTGCATTACCAAACAAGGTGTTTTACCGCTTGATGTTGATGGTAAATTACATGTGACGGTGTGGAATATTTATAAGCAGCAAAGAGACAATTGGCAAGAAGCACTACAAGAATACAGTGCCGGTAGTCAGTTGGTACTGCTGCAAGAGGCGAACCTTACAACGGGTCTAGCGGATTACCTGCGTAGCGCTTCTTGGCAAGTTACTATGGCAAATGCGTTTAAGTTTTTAGATACGTCTGCGGGGGTTATGAATCTTTCGAAGACCAGTGCTAATAAAACCTGTGCTTATCTCTCTATGGAGCCTTGGCTACGGCTCCCTAAATCTGCACTGTTTGCTCGTTATCAATTATCCAATGGGCAAGAATTAGCTGTCGTTAACTTGCACGGTGTGAATTTTACCGTAGGAGTGGAGGAGTATGAGGAGCAGATGGTTAAACTGGAACGTGCATTAGCCACACATTCAGGGCCAATGATTTTAGCCGGAGATTTTAATAGTTGGCGTCAAGCAAGGTTAGATATTGTTGAGGCGATGACAGGACGGTTAGCTTTGCATGAGGTAAAACTTGGTAACGATCAACGGATCAAAATCCTAGGTCAACCACTTGATCACATGTATTACAGAGGGCTAGCACTGATACATGCGGAGGCACCATTAACAGATGCCTCCGATCATAATCCCATTATTGCGAGCTTTAAAATCAAGCCAACGCAATCATCAGTGGCCAAACAACAATAACCAGCAACCAAGGTAAAGCGGCAACGATGATCGCTTTTGCACGATCAAAATCAGTCCATGCGCCAACAGCTGCGTAGGTTAATGCTATATACCAAGGTGCTAATAAAGGCATGGTCGTCATGAATGGCGACCATGGATTATTTAGTGGCAATTTGAGTAAACCGTTCAAGCTGTTTAAATCTGCGGCATTTGGCAAAATGTTGGCAGGGTTAAACATAATATTGATGTAACTAGCGAAATCCCCAATCACAGATGGCATCATAATAAAGCACGATGCAGCCAACCATTTACCAAAACTGATCGTGTATTGGCTACCTTTCGTCGCAAGGTTAAGCCATAGTGCTAATATAAATAGGACGGCAGTACGACCAACTAGATCGCTAAATACCTCACCTGCGAGAAGCACTTCCTTAGTCAACCATGCTTGCTGAACATCATGCTCTACGTTACTTAGCTGTGCCGTTAGGGTTTGTTGGAGCCATGGTAAATCAACATTGTTGAAATAGGCTCCCCACATGGCGACAGAGCCAAATATGATCAGAATATACGCTAAAAGTGACCACTTCGGTCGTTCATGAATAGCCGCAAAACAGTCGATAGGTGAACGAAAAATATCCACTAAAGCTACGAGTGGGTTTTTAGACGGCGTCATACACTTACCTTAGTTACATCAACATACAGTTTGAGTTGTTGGCCTGGTTTTAGGTATTTTTGACCACTAAGTTGGTTCCATTTAACAACATCAGCGACTTTAACTTTATAACGTTTTGCAATCGTACTTAGGTTATCGCCTTGACGAATTTTGTAGTAAACAGTACGGATGATTTCACCGTCGTTACTGTCTTTCCAAATCGTTAATTTTTGACCGACACGTAGTGTTTTCTTTTTACTTAAACCATTCCACTTGGTTAATTGGTCGATGGATACATTCTGCTTGCGGGCAATGGTCCACAAGCTATCACCAGACTTGACCTTGTAGATTGTACGATAACCACCGCCATGGCTATTTTGGCTGCGAACTTGCTGAAGTGCTGTCGACAGTTGGCTACTTTCACCATCTTGAAGTGCAACAGGGATCAGGATGTGCTTACCAACACGAATGTTTGTATTATTCATGTTGTTTGCACGCTGGATCTGCTTCACTGATGTGTGGTTGCGCTTTGCCAATACGCTTAGAGAGTCACCAGATTTTACTTTATAGCGAACAACCTTCATGCCTTGGTGATTACTAGCTGCAAATTGCTTATTAAAACGAGCAACTTTATTGATTGGCAGTAGTAGGTCATTATTCTTATCTGGTGATGTCGCCCAAGAATTGTAGGCTGGATTCAGTTTTTGTAGATCCGCTGTTTTGATACCGGCATATCGCGCAGCCATGCCTAAATCCATCTGAATACCGGGCTTAACCACGGCAACAGCCGGTTTATTCGCTACCATTGGAATAGATAAACCATACTTCTTCTGGTTTTTAATCACATCAGCAACAGCATAGAGTTTAGGTACATAACCACTGGTTTCTTTGGGTAGGCTAAGTGACCAGAAGTCAGTTGGTTTACCTGCTGCTTTATTATTGCGGATTGCGCGAAATACTCGACCTTCACCTGTGTTGTAGGCGGCAAGTGCATGCTGCCAGTTACCATCAAACTTACGGTTAAGGTACTCTAGAAGGTCTAGCGCTGCCCGTGTTGACTCTACAACATCACGACGACCGTCATACCACCAGTTCTGCTCTAGGCCAAAGCTACGGCCTGTAGGGGGCGTAATTTGCCAAAGACCAGCAGCACGGCCATGAGAGTAGGCAAATTGGTCAAATGAGCTTTCAACAATCGGTAGTAAAGCGAGCTCGAGAGGAAGGTTTCGCTCCTCAACAGCTTCTACGATTAAGTATAAGAAAGGTTCTGCACGTTTCGCGACAGTTTCAAGATGAGTTGGGTGTTTGAGATACCAATTACGGTAGTGTCGAACATCTTTATTCTCGGGGATGGCATCAGTATCGATTTGCATGCCAATACGAAGCCACAAGTCTTCTTGTTCTTGTGGCGTGATGACTTTGATTTCTGGTTTGACAATAGGAGGAGTGACAACCGTTTTCGCGGGTTTAACCTGCGTTGAAGCCTCTTTGGGCTCTTGGTTTGTGTTTGCTTGTTCTTCTACTGTGTTCGTTAATTGGCAACCAGCCAGAAATAGCGCACTTGCTAAAAAAAATCGGGACTTCATTGTTCCTGCCTAAAGCCAAAATGGTTGGTGATAATACTTGCCCAACCACCTTAGTGACAAGTGACACAGGTCAAAATTCGTCTTTCCAACGGCGTAGCGCAGCGAAGGTTTCGAGGTCACTATCATTAACTGCTTTATCAGCAACACTTTTTTTGATGTTTGGCTGATCGCAGCGCAAGAAAGGATTTATTAATTTTTCTTGCCCCATTGTGGATGGGATGGTGCTAATGCCTTGTGCACGCTTACGGCTTACCTCTTCACGATAGCGCTGTAAGTGTGGATTTGTTTGTTCTGCCACGAGTGCGAAAGATAAATTGCTCGAGGTGTATTCATGAGAACAGTAAACTTCGGTCTCATCAGGTAATGCAGCCAGCTTTTGAAGTGAGTTAAACATTTGCTCAGGCGTGCCTTCAAATAAACGACCACAACCTGCAGAGAAGAGAGTATCACCACAGAAAAGCTTTTCATCACCCACATAGGCAACGTGCCCTAGAGTATGTCCTGGTAGGCCCAGAACCATAAAGCGCTCACCGAAAAGTTCGACCTGATCGCCATCAGACACGGACTGAGATATGCCTGGGATAGGTTCATTGGCTGGCCCAACGATATTACATTGGGGAGCGAAGCGCTTTAGTTCGCTAATTCCACCGATGTGGTCGTGATGATGGTGTGTCAGCAGGATGGCATCTAAAGTGAGCTGTTGTTCTTCTAATACCTTGATAACAGGGGTGGCATCACCAGGATCGACAACCACGCAATGATTATCTTGACTGTGAATTAGCCAGATGTAATTGTCATTAAATGCAGGTATGCTTTGAATCGTTAGCATTAAATTTGTCTCCAACCTTTAAGGTATTGAGCAATACATATGAAGCCAGCGCGGACATTAAAACATATTGAAGCGCCATACACTTGGTCTCAAGTGAAGCATGGCGAATGGATGGCAAAGCAGCTACAAGCTCATCTTGATGAGTGGTGCCCAAAACTGTTTGGCTATCATATGCTGAAACTTGGAGGGCTCAGTTGTGAACTCGCTAGTGGGCATTGTAACATTCAACATCAGGTATGTATTGATCAGTATAATCCGCTACATAACGTCATTGCGGACACACTGCACCTGCCCTTTCTAAAAAAATCGTTTGATACTTGTATACTCGCGCATCAACTTGATTATTGTAATGATCCACACCGTTTGTTGCGTGAAGTTGATCGCGTTATGGTAGATGATGGTTATTTGATTTTGACGGGGTCGAATCCAGTTAGTTGGCTTGGAGTCAAAGGCTTGCTGCCTTGGAACCGAAAGAAATACCCTTGGCGCGGGCAAATGTTCATGCCGATGCGGGTGAAAGACTGGCTTGGTGTGCTGAATTATGAAGTGGTTTATAGTGAAAAATTCGCGGTACTCCCTGCGACACGACACCTTGCATGTTCAGCATGGGCGGAAAGTGCGTTATCAGAGCACTTCCCATCACTAGGTGGTTTGTATTTTATTGTTGCACGAAAACGCACATACCCTTTGAAGCCTATTAAACCTACTTGGAAATTAAGACGTCAATTAGCACCACTACGTGTTAATTAGAGGCTTGATAGCCTTCATCTGGCTGAGTCGGAGACTCTGCTGCTGCACGCGCTAAATCATCACAGCGCTCATTTTCAGGATGGCCAGCATGCCCTTTCACCCAGTGCCAGTTAACAGTGTGGCGCTGGGTTTCAATATCGAGTTGTTGCCATAGATCTGCGTTTTTCACGGGTTTCTTATCTGCTGTTTTCCAGCCACGTTTTTTCCAGTTATGGATCCATTGCGTAATGCCTTGGCGAACATATTGGCTATCGGTGGTTAAATCAACCATGCAGGATTCTTTGAGGCTGGCTAAGCCTACAATTGCTGCAAGCAGTTCCATCCTGTTGTTTGTCGTCATAAAGTAGCCTGAGGAAAGCTCTTTTTCGTGTTGTTTATAGCGTAAAACAGTCCCGTATCCACCAGGCCCTGGGTTACCTAAACACGATCCATCAGTGAAAATGTCTACCTGCTTGGTCATATTTGATAGTATGCGTCTTAGAGAAAACTTGAGTCTGACACAATCGCCATTATGAAAAAAGCTACTGACCACCGAATTATTGTCTTCGATACCGAAACCACCGGTATGAATATGACAGGCCCACACTATGAGGGCCACCGTATTGTTGAAATTGGTGCTGTTGAGATCGTCAATCGCAAATTCACCGGTAATACGTTCCACGTTTATATCAAACCGGATCGCGCTATCGATGAAGAAGCCGTTGGTGTCCATGGTATCACCGATGAATTCTTGCTTGATAAGCCAACCTACGGCGACATCCATCAAGAGTTTATGGACTTTATCCAAGGGGCTGAGCTTGTCGCACATAACGCGCCCTTCGATATCGGTTTTATGGATTATGAGTTTAGTAAACTCAATGCGTCGATAGGTAAAACAGAAGATTTCTGTAAGGTTACAGATACCTTGGATATGGCGAAGAAGCTATTTCCTGGTAAGCGAAATAACCTAGATATCTTATGTTCGCGTTACGGTATCGATAACTCGCACCGAACTCTCCACGGCGCTTTGCTCGATGCCGAGATCCTCGCTGACGTTTATTTAATGATGACGGGTGGGCAAACCACCTTGGCATTAAGTGCTGACGGAAGTAATGAGGACGGTGTTGAAAAAGCCATCAAACGTTTAGCTTCTGGACGTAAAACATTAAAGGTTATCCGTGCATCTGCCGATGAATTAAAAGCGCATGAATTGCGTTTGGATGTGATCAAAGGTGACCCGATGTGGCGCCAGTAGGAGACGTATGCCACGGTTATTGATATTAGTGATATTTTTGCCTCTATTTTCTTGGGCTCAAGAAAGTACGCAAATGTCATGGCTTGATAACCGTTTCCGTGTCGATCCTACTGTCGATCAAGTGTCTTTTATGGTCAAGCGCGATATAGAAAGTAACTCTGTCGTGATCGTTCGGCCTGATGGCACCAAATATTATGCGTGGCGTCACCCTGATAACGTGTCGTGGTATGAGGAAAAGGGTGTTGATATTATATCGATAGAAAACCCGATGCCCGGACCATGGCAAGCTGTCGGGCGAGTAACGCCCAAAAATAAAATAGATGTATTATCTAATCTTCGACTTGATATTGATGATCTGCCGTCTCGTTTGTATCAATCGGAAACCCTCAAATTTACCGCTCGTTTGCTTCAAGGTGACAAGTTACTGACTTCTAGAGATTTTCTTGATCGAGTGAAGCTTCAAGTTGAGTTGCTAGAGTATGTTGAGAACCCTGACTCTCTTCCTGAAAAATCCAGACCAAGCCCAATTATTTTGGGTGAGTTTGCTGATGATGGTATTGGTTTTGATGAATACCCTGGGGACGGTGTTTTTACTGTCGCGCTACCAATAGACATTCAACCGGGGAAATATCGAGTTCGAGTTTCGTCTCGTAATGGTATTTTTCTGCGTACATTTGAGCAGCAAGTGTTAATTTATCCACCGCCATTAACCGCCGATTTTATTCAAGGTCGTGATCAAATAGAGCCTCACCAGTTTGTGATTACGCCGGAAATGGGCGCTGTTGTGCCTGGATCTTTAGCTGCCCATATTGAACAAATCGATCCCGAAGGCAAATCGACGATCACGCAAGGTCATGCGACGGGCGAGCAAGAAGGATTGAAAATCATTATCCCTAATCTTGGCGAACCGGGGCAGTATGGTTGGTCTGGTTGGTTATATGCGACAGACTTATTAAATAATCGTGAGTTGATTTTTGGTTTACCTAAAAAACATTTTGCAATACAAGCAGAGCTGCAATTGGATCGAAACTTGGAAGATTTTCGTCATCAGCAGCAATTAAAAGCACAAGCAGAAGAAGATGCCCGTTTGGCTGTGGAGCAGGCGCTGGCTCGCTCTAAGGCGATGAAAGTGATTATTGGCAGTAATATTGCGTTGGTTATCTTAGTCGTAGCTGGTGGCTTTATATGGCGAAAATGGAAAACCAAAAAAGTGATCGCTCAAGCTTTAGATGAAGTTGAAAGTGATGATGAAGATGAAAGTGTTAAACCTGCATAATCTGATAATGAGAATAAAAGAAGGGAAGCCGAAGCTTCCCTTTTTTGATCGCGCGGTGTAACTACTTCTATGTCGGCTGAATACTATGCGGCATTACCCATAGGCTTGTCAGCTTGTAATGGAGCTGCTGCAAGTTCTTGTGGGTCAAAGTCATCGACGTTGATGGTACGGAGTCGACCGACTTCAGCTTTACGTAGGAGCTCTGCTTCTTGCTCGTTAATTGCATTCAGACTTAAACCAGTATCTGCTAGCTTATCAAGTTGCATGAATGGGTATTTTTTACCTGCAGCTTGGCAGACGCGATCATAGATAGGCTCAGCGGCGAGAATATCTTTCAGCGCTTGTTCCATCATACCCACGGCATTATTTTCTACCGCTTCGAGGAACTGCCCTCGTCCTAAACGACTACGGCTTTCACAAGGCGTTTGTAAAATACGTGCTACTTTATGGTCTAGTTTATCCGTTGGTTTTTGGCGTCCAAGTCCCATAGGGAAGAGTACGATGCGCAGTAATCCAGCGACAGGACGATTAGGAAAATTACGTAAGAATTGATCCAAGGCTTGCTCTGTCTGGTAGAGCGAATCTTGCATGCCCCAATGTACTAGAGGTAGGTCATCTTTTTTCTCACCTTCTTCGCTAAAACGCTTCAGTGTGGCTGAAGAAAGATATAGTTGGCTGAGTATGTCGCCTAGTCGTGCAGAGAGGCGCTCTTTACGTTTCAGTGAACCACCCAACACAACCATGGATATATCAGCAAGTAGTGCGAGGTTGGCACTATAGCGGTTGAGCTGTTGATAATAACGGGCAGTTTCATCTTTACGCGGTGTATTAGAACCTCGCCCATCAGTCAGACCAAACCAGAAAGAACGGATGACGTTACTGATAACAAAGCCGACGTGGCCAAAGAGCGATTGATCAAAATCGTTCAGCGCTTGTTCTTCGTTATCGTTGTACGCCGCATTCATTTCTGCAAGGACATATGGGTGGCAACGGATAGCCCCTTGACCAAAGATAATCATCGAGCGAGTCAGGATGTTGGCACCTTCAACGGTCACGGCAATCGGAGCACCTTGATAGCCTCGAGCAAGGAAGTTACTCGGCCCCATACAGATACCCTTACCGCCAGCGATATCCATTGCATCAATGACACTTTGTTGGCTGCGGTGGGTACAGTGGTATTTCACTATTGCAGAAATAACGGATGGTTTTTCACCAAGGTCGATTCCAGCAACAGTCAGACTGCTGGCTGCATCCATCACATAAGTATTACCGGCAATACGTGCTAGCGGTTCTTCAATGCCTTCCATTTTACCGATAGGTAATTTGAATTGACGACGAATACGCGCATAGGCACCCGTTGCTAAAGCCGCTGTTTTTAACCCCCCTGTTGCATTTGATGGCAGAGTAATACCGCGACCAACAGATAAACATTCGACCAACATACGCCAGCCTTGGCCTGCCATTTCTTGGCCACCAATGATGAAGCTAATTGGAACAAAGACTTTTTCACCTTGGGTTGGACCATTTTGGAATGGCACATTCAGTGGGAAGTGACGACGACCAATTTTAACACCATGAATGTCAGTTGGAATGAGGGCACAGGTAATCCCTAAATCTTCTTCGTTTCCGAGGTGGTGCTCTGGGTCGAACAGCTTAAATGCCAGGCCAAGCACCGTCGCGACTGGCGCAAGGGTGATGTAACGTTTGTTCCACGTGAGTTCCATACCAAGTACTTCTTCGCCTTGCCACATCCCTTTTTTGACAATCCCAAAATCAGGGATAGATCCTGCATCAGAGCCCGCTTCTGGGCTTGTAAGCGCAAAACATGGAATTTCTTTACCTTCCGCAAGGCGAGGTAAGTAGTGGTTTTTCTGTTCTTCAGTTCCGTAGTGTTGCAATAGTTCACCAGGGCCCAAAGAGTTTGGAACGCCTACAGTTGACGATAAGACACCGGATACACCAGTCAGTTTTTGCAGTACCAGCGATTGTGCATAGGCTGAATAGTCTAAACCGCCATATTCTTTTTTGATGATCATGGCGAAGAATTTGTGATCTTTTAAGTATTGCCAGATCTCAGGTGGTAGATCAGCCAGCTCATGAGTGATTTGGTAGTCATTGGTCATGCGGCAGACTTCGTTGACTGGGCCGTCAAGGAATGCTTTCTCTTCTGCGCTTAGACGGGGGGCCGGAATATCATGCATTTTGTTCCAGTCAGGTGCGCCGCGAAATAAATCAGCTTCCCACCATACCGTACCCGCATCGATGGCTTCCTTTTCGGTGCGGGACATTTCTGGCATCACTTTTTTAAACATACCTAACGCAGGTTTGCTTAAGAGTTGTTTACGAAGCGAGGTAATGTTTAGAGGGATAGCGATGGCTAAAAAGATTAACCAGCTAAATTGACCGGCCACATCGAGCACGGTGCCGATGGCTAGGCCTGCTGCAATAGCAAGCGTGAAGGTGCGTAGGTTCGCGCGATGGTAGGCGAGTAACCCGATTAAACCGATCAGACCGAGCAGGTACACAAAAGTGACCATGGTGATTCTCCTTAATCTTGGTGCGACTAATTTTAATTATGTTTGTCGTTGTAGGTACGTTTTATGCTAGGTAAGAGGTCTTACCACTTGTGATAATTGTAATTGTTTTTTTAACAAAATGTAAAATACTTTTCTGCTCTGAAAGTGAACAGTTACATAACCAGTTGTAGTTAAGGCCTTGCTATCACTGGGGTTGACTGAGATCAGTAAGATGCATTTTTGACCTTGCTAAAAAACCTAATAGGTCTAACATACGCATATCTTGTGATGTTGCTCACGTTCCTGAGTCGCTTGTTTTTTCGTCATATCCCCATGCTTCCTTGCTTAAGTGTGTTGATTGTTCGTTTAGCTACTCATCCTCAGTGACAATATCTACCTATATTTGTTGCCTTACCCGAACTCCGACTGACACATGCCCGCCGGAATCCCTCTCTCGGGTGGACAGCTATTTCTGTTGAATCTGTTGCTTAATTGCAGGAGCTCGTAGTGTTGTTATTTCATGCTTTACGCCAAGCGTGGGACGAAGGCTTTTCTTCTTCCAAAATTCGTGCTGATTTAATTGCGGGTATTACCGTAGGTGTTGTGGCTATTCCATTGGGGATGGCACTGGCAATCGCAGTCGGTGTTCCTCCGCAACACGGCCTATATACGGTTATTGTGGCAGGTTTATTGGCTGCATTATTTGGTGGTTCACGTTTTAATATTTCGGGACCAACCGCGGCGTTTGTCGTTATTTTATTGCCTATTACTCAACAATACGGTTTATCCGGTTTAATGCTGGCGACGTTAATGTCGGGCATGATTCTGGTACTAATGGGGATCTTACGCTTAGGTCAGTTGGTCGCATATGTGCCATACCCTGTTACGACGGGCTTTACGGCGGGTATTGGCTTGGTGATTGCGTTTTTGCAGTTGAAAGATTTACTTGGTCTACATGTGGCAACGAACCCAGTACATTTTCCTGAAAAAGTGATGGCTTACGCGCAGGCACTACCTTCAACAAACGGAGCGGATGCAGCTGTAGGTTTTGCTACGATTGCGATTTTTATTGGTTGGGCCAAACTAAAAACGCGTATTCCACCACACGTTGTAGCCTTACTAGCAGGTACTGTTATTGCCTTAGTTGTGAATAACATGACGGGGGCGCATGTTGGTTTATTGGGTGAAAAATTCCAATACCAGATCGGTGACTTAATTGGCCAAGGTATTCCTCAAGTATTACCACAATTTACCTTACCTTGGAGTGCTGATGGCATGAATTGGCAGCTGGTGGTTGATTTGTTACCAGCGGCATTCACCATCGCAATGCTAGGTTGTATTGAGTCTTTACTGTGTGCCGTTGTTGCCGATGGTATGACAGGTAAAAAACATAACCCAGACGCTGAATTAGTAGGGCAGGGCATTGCGAATATGGTCGTGCCATTTTTTGGTGGTATTCCAGCAACAGCCGCTATTGCGCGTACTGCAACTAACATTCGTGCTGGTGCATTCTCGCCAGTTTCTGCCATTGTTCATGCATTGTTTGTGCTGACAGCGATGATTGTGCTGGCACCTGCGTTATCGTATATCCCGATGAGTGCATTAGCGGGTTTACTTATTATGGTTGCTTGGAATATGTCTGAAGCACCACATTTTGTACATACCTTAAAAGTTGCGCCACGCCGTGATGTTGCTGTGCTGCTAACATGCTTTAGCTTAACCGTCGTATTTGACATGGTTGTTGCCGTTGTTGTGGGTTTACTGCTTGCTGGGGTGTTGTTTATTCATCGTATCGCTAGCTTAACAACTGTGTCAGTTGCTAAGTCTCATCCACACCTTGAGTTAGGTGATGATGTTGTGGTTTATGATATTAATGGCCCGCTCTTTTTTGCGGCTAGCGAAAAAGCCTTTGCGGTAATAGATAATGCGTTAACGGGCACTCGTGCTGTGGTCTTAGATTTTTCGGATGTGACGACCATAGATATTACGGCGATCCATGCATTAGAAAATGCAGTTGATCGTATTCGTGATTACCCTGTTTATTTCTATGGTGTTGCACCGCATGTCGGTACAAAACTGAGCAATGCAGGTGTTTTTGCGGGTGAAAATATTGCGTTAGTGGCGGATGTTGCATCATTACGTAAGCAATTAGCGCAAAACGCTGACAATGTCTCGGTTCAGGAGTCGACACCCTCGACTGTTTCTTTGTACACTGCTGATACTGGCGCGTAATAATGAAGGGTCGCGTGCGGCCCTATAGATGCGTGCATTAACGAATAATAAGAGAATAGCCTATGTACCAAGATCTAATTCGTGCAGAGCTAACCGAAGCTGCTGACGTACTGAACCACTTTTTAAGTGATGATAAAAACATGGCCGACATTGAAGCCGCTGCTAAGCTATTGGCTGCGTCATTCAAACAAGGTGGTAAAGTATTATCATGTGGTAATGGTGGCTCTCACTGCGATGCTATGCACTTCGCTGAAGAGTTGACAGGTCGCTACCGTGAGAACCGTCCAGGCTACCCTGGTATCGCGATTTCAGATCCAAGTCATCTATCGTGTGTAAGTAATGATTTTGGCTACGACTACGTATTCTCACGTTACCTTGAAGCTGTTGGCTCAAAGGGTGATGTGTTGTTTGGTCTATCAACATCAGGCAATTCAGGTAATATTTTAAAAGCGATTGAAGCTGCACATGCGAAAGGCATGAAAGTGATTGCGTTAACCGGTAAAGACGGCGGCAAAATGGCGGGTCTTGCCGATGTTGAAATTCGTGTACCACATTTTGGCTTTGCTGACCGAATTCAAGAAGTACATATTAAGATCATTCATATCTTAATCATGCTAGTTGAAAAGGAAATGGTTGCGGAATAACCCTTTTACTTGAGGTTAGTTGGCTGACCGAGTACAACTAACCTCGTGTGAAGAGTTCTTACGTTTAGCTTTTAAGAAAAAAGGGCATAAAGGAATATGTGTGAATTGCTTGGCATGAGCGCCAATGTGCCAACCGATATCTGCTTCAGCTTTACAGGCTTGATGCAGCGGGGTGGAAATACCGGCCCACATCGTGATGGTTGGGGAATTACGTTTTACGAAGGTAAAGGCTTTCGTACGTTTAAAGACCCGAATCCAAGCTGTAAATCACGTATTGCTGAATTGGTACAGGAATATCCAATAAAAAGCTGTGCTGTGGTCAGCCACATTCGTCAGGCGAATCGCGGTGGTGTGTGTTTAGAAAATACCCATCCATTTACGCGAGAGTTGTGGGGACGTTATTGGACATTTGCTCATAATGGGCAATTGACTGATTACCAGCTATTAGCAACGGGTCGTTTTCAGCCTGTCGGCGATACGGATAGTGAGATGGCTTTCTGTTGGTTACTTAATCAGCTTGAAGCGAAGTTTTCTCAACGCCCAACAGATCCTGATGAACTGTATGGCTTTATGGCAACGTGTTGCGATGAACTGCGTAAACTTGGGGTATATAATATGCTGCTAAGTGACGGGGATGATGTGGTGACATATTGCACCAATAACCTTCATTGGATTACCCGTCGAGCGCCATTTGGCCAAGCGTCATTGATTGATGAAGATGTCACGATAGATTTTAATCAAGAAACAACTCCGAATGATGTTGTGACCGTGATAGCTACTCAGCCACTCACGAATGATGAAAATTGGCATAAAATGGCCGTTGGTGAAATGAATGTATTCCACTTTGGTGAGCCGATTTTTAACCGGGTGGCATCAAAGTAAACGCGTTATTTGAATCATAAAAAAACGCAGTCAATGTAAATTGACTGCGTTTTTTATTATTTATCGTTCGAATGGATATTAATCGTCAGCAGCATAGCCATGCGAAGCTAAGGTATTACCGTCTAAAGAGGCTTGCCCATCGATCATTGCTAGGCGTTCATTGATAAACCAATGTGCGACTAATGGGTAGATGCGATGCTCTTGCTCTTGCACGCGTGAAAAAATATTGTCCACAGTGTCATCTGCAAAGATCGGCACTTTAGCTTGTAAAATCACAGGACCACCATCAAGCTCTTCAGTGACGAAGTGAACACTGGTACCGTGTTCCGTATCGCCTGCATCTAATGCACGCTGGTGGGTATGAAGCCCCGGATACTTAGGTAATAGCGAAGGATGAATGTTAATCATCTTCCCTTGATAATGACGCACAAAGTCGCCACTTAGGATCCGCATAAAACCAGCAAGGATAATTAAATCAGGCTGATAGGCATCGATTTTTTCAATCATTGCCTTATCAAAGGTTTCTCTGTCACTAAAATTAGCCGCAGAGACATGTAAAGCATCGACATTAGCCTGTCGTGCTCGCTCTAAACCATAGGCGTCAGCTTTGTTTGATAGCACCGCGGCTACTTTTGCATTCGCGATGGTACTATTTTCACAAGCATCTAAAATTGCCTGTAGGTTTGAGCCATTTCCTGAGATCAGGACAACGATATTTTTCATTGCCGTACTGCCTTACTTAATTTCTACTTGCTCTTCGCCAGCTTCAACATTTGCAATTTCACCCAGCAGCCAAGCGTTTTCGCCTTCAGCTGTTAGGATCTCGATTGCTTGTGCTGCTTGCTCTTGAGGTAGAGCGATAACAAGACCAACACCACAGTTAAAGGTACGGTACATTTCGTACGTTTCAACGTTACCTGCTTGCTGTAGCCAGTTGAAAATAGCAGGCCACTGCCAGCTTGAACCGTCAACAACTGCTTTTGTTCCTTCTGGTAGTACGCGTGGGATATTTTCCCAGAAACCACCACCAGTGATGTGTGAAATAGCGTGAACATCACAGCTTTCCATCATCTTAAGCGTAGATTTAACGTAGATTTTAGTTGGCGTTAGCAGGTGTTCTGCCAGTGACTTGCCTTCTAGTTCTTCGTTAAGGTCTGCATTTGAAACTTCGATGATCTTACGAATTAACGAGTAACCGTTAGAGTGTGGGCCACTTGAGCCAACTGCGATTAGCGCATCGCCAGCTTTTACTTTCGTACCATCGATAACTTCTGATTTCTCAGCAACACCCACACAGAAACCTGCAACGTCGTAGTCTTCGCCGTGGTACATGCCTGGCATTTCCGCCGTTTCACCACCAATCAAAGAACAACCTGATTGCACACAGCCTTCACCAATACCGGCAACAACTGCAGCTGCTGTATCGATATCAAGTTTACCTGTTGCATAGTAATCAAGGAAGAATAGAGGTTCTGCGCCTTGAACGATAAGGTCGTTCACACACATAGCAACAAGGTCAATACCAATGGTATCGTGTTGTTTCAGATCCATCGCAAGACGTAGTTTAGTCCCTACGCCATCGGTGCCTGATACCAATACTGGCTCTTTATATTTAGTCGGTAGGGAGCACAATGCCCCAAAACCACCAATACCGCCCATCACTTCAGGACGACGAGTGCGTTTAACCACACCTTTAATACGATCAACCAACGCATTACCTGCATCGATATCAACACCAGCATCTTTATAACTAAGAGAAGAATTATTGCCGCTCACAAGAGTTTCCTCACGGTATGTACACCAAACACATTAAATAATCGTACTGATTAGGCCATTATTTAATGGGGCTGAAGTAGAAATCGTGGGTATGATAACAGCAGTCGTGGCGGAAAGGGAAACGTTTGCGTCAATATTTTTGGTTTGCGAATTTCTCGTGAATATCGATGATATTTTAAGCGTAGCCCTGTGGTGAGCATTGGTGATGAAAAAACTGCGTAAGAGAATGGATGATCATTTATGTATAGCGTTTTAATTCTGCTGTGTCTGTTGATTCATTTTTTAGAGATATAAACCTTCCTGAGACAAACGTTTGCTTAAAGAAGCAACAAACACACAAAAAAAGCGTGTTTAAGTGAATGAGTCGCTAAAATTTAGGAAGGTATCGTGTACAATAGCGCGATTTTATATTTTTTTGCTGTTAGGAGTCATAGATGAAAGTCGTTGAGGTTAAACACCCACTTGTTAAACATAAGATTGGCCTTATGCGTGAAGGTGATATCAGCACTAAGCGTTTCCGTGAATTAGCAACGGAAGTTGGTAGCTTGCTGACTTATGAAGCAACGGCAGACTTCGAGACGGAAAAAGTGACAATTGAAGGCTGGAACGGTCCAGTTGAAATTGATCAATTGAAAGGTAAAAAAGTAACAGTTGTGCCTATTCTTCGTGCAGGTCTTGGCATGATGGACGGCGTACTTGAGCACATGCCAAGTGCACGTATCAGCGTTGTCGGTATCTACCGTGACGAAGAAACACTAGAGCCAGTACCTTACTTCAACAAACTAGCATCAAACATTGATGAGCGTATCGCTCTTGTTGTTGATCCTATGCTAGCAACTGGCGGTTCTATGATTGCAACACTTGATCTTCTTAAAGAGCAAGGCTGTAAATCATTCAAAGTGCTTGTACTTGTTGCTGCGCCAGAAGGTATTGCTGCACTAGAAAAAGCACACCCAGATGTAGAGCTATATACTGCAGCTATCGATGAGAAGCTTAATGATAAAGGCTACATCGTACCTGGTCTTGGTGATGCAGGTGATAAAATCTTCGGCACTAAATAAGCCGAATTGATTTTACGCATAATAAAAAGCCGAACCTTGGTTCTAATGCCGTTCACTTAAGGTGAGCGGCTTTCTTATTTTTGGCATATCGTTGAGGTCTTGGTTTTACCGTTCTTGGGA
>NZ_NOIF01000093.1 GCF_002265265.1 Photobacterium sanguinicancri | reverse complement strand
TGATGTGTATAAGAGAGAGCCTTAATTGTCTATTAATTCATTCACATTTAATAATGTCTTGTACGTTTTCATCAATATAAGTGGCTGGTGTGAATATAGAAATTACGCCGTTTAGTCGACCTTGAAGTGAGAGTGAGAGATCAAGCATAAGTGCTTACTGATAAAAAAACGCTCGTAATTTAGCACCTTTATTGAATGTGCCGAAGCGCTTTGGGTATGGCGGAAGAATAGGGATTTACGGCTCGTAAGCTCGCGTCCTTTGGCTTTGCGCGTCTTCGGCACCCTATTTCTAATCACAAAATTTAGACGAAAAAAAACCGCTGAAGTTTCAGCGGTTTTCTTAAATACGGTGGAGCGCTTTGAGTATAGTGGATTTGGTACATATCATTTTCACGTTAGCTCAAACGCAAAAAAGGCGCTAATAAATTAGCGCCTTTCTTTAATATGGCGGAGAGATAGGGATTTACTGCTCGCAAGCTCGCGCCCTTCGGGCTATTGCCTTTTCGCGCCTTCGGCACGGGCAATGTGCTTTCGCTTCGCTCAGGTGAACCCTGATCTAGGGTTCCGCACCCTATCTCTAATCACAAAATATAGGCGAAAAAAAACCGCTGAAATTTCAGCGGTTTTCTTGAATGTGGCGGAGAGATAGGGATTTGAACCCTAGGACGGGATAAACCGCCGCCGGTTTTCAAGACCGGTGCTTTCGACCACTCAGCCATCTCTCCGTAAGTGCGGCGAATAATATAGACTCACCCAAAGTATGTAAAGCACTAATTTTAATAAAAATATCAGCCACTCACAATCCAACCATACTGGTGTTTTATCCAACACAAAGCTTCAATATATTCGCGGTAAGCATATTATTACTCTAGCCTCTTGCTGCTATTTACTTTTTTTACCTTCAAAGTTAAGTCTAATTGCAAGCACTTCATTCCATTAAACTTTAATTTTTTGTAAAAAACGTGAAGTATTCGACACTCAATGTTAGACGAAGCCGTATCTGTTTCTATACTTATCTTTGTTAACAGTATGTTTACTATAAACAAACAATAGGGTGCATGTTGCATCTTTATGCATTGTGACAGTATTTCACTGCATCACAAACTTACAAAGGAAGGTACTAATGGCTAACAAATTTTCAGTTGTTTTTGCGGTCCTCGCCACCTCAACTGCACTATTTTCAGCTAACGCATCAGCTGATGGCACGCTAGATAAAGTCATGAAGCAAGGCTATGTTCAGTGTGGTGTGAGCGCAGGTTTGCCAGGATTTTCAAACCCTAACTCCAAAGGTGAATGGGAAGGCATTGATGTCGAATTTTGCCAAGCTATTGCTTCAGCAACTGTCGGTGACAAATCAAAAGTAAAATATATTCCACTAACAGCGAAAGAGCGTTTCACTGCACTGCAATCTGGTGAGATCGATGTGTTATCACGAAATACAACATGGACATTGCATCGTGATACCTCATTGGGCTTAAACTTTGCTGGCGTTAGCTACTATGATGGCCAAGGCTTTATGGTTAAAAAAGAGCTTGGTGTATCGAGTGCAAAAGATCTTGATGGCGCTGCTATCTGTGTTCAGTCTGGCACAACAACAGAGCTCAACCTTGCCGATTACTTCCGTGTAAATGGTATGAAATATAATCCTGTCGTGTTCGATACCGCTCCCCAAACCTCTGCGGGGTTTGATTCAGGCCGCTGTGATGTATTAACCACCGACCAATCAGGTTTATATGCACTCCGCCTCAACCTTAAAGATCCAAGTTCTGCCGTTGTTCTGCCTGAAATCATTTCTAAAGAGCCACTAGGCCCTGTTGTTCGTCAAGGGGATGATCAGTGGTTCAACATTGTTAAGTGGACGCTGAATGCAATGATTAATGCCGAAGAATACGGCGTGACATCTGCCAATGTTGATGAAATGAAAAAGTCTAATGATCCAAATATTCGCCGCCTAATTGGTCTGGATGGTCCTAAAGGTAAAGGCTTAGGATTACGTGATGATTGGGGTTACCAAATCGTTAAGCAAGTGGGCAACTATGGCGAGAGCTTCGATCGTACGATTGGTGAAAACTCACCACTCGCGATCAAACGTGGCTTAAATGCACTGTGGAAAGACGGTGGCATTCTATACGCTGCACCTATCCGTTAATGAAGCAAAAAATAAAGAGGTGGCATGATGCCGCCTCTCTTTTTAACTGGCGGTGGTAGAACTTGCTAGTTAAACCTCCACATAGGGACTGAGGTTGTTGTATGGCTCCTAAAACGACAGAAGCTCTAAATACACCACGTACATCGGATGTATCACTCCCAACCCCAAAAAAACAAAGCTTGCTCTATAATCCCACCTTTCGTGCCATTATTTTTCAAGTTTTCGCTGTTGTTGGGCTTTTCTTTTTTATCTACTCCATCGTGAGTAATGCTATCGCAAATCTTGATGCTAGAGGGATCGCCACAGGGTTTGATTTTCTTGAACAAGAGGCTGGCTTTGGTATTGGCTTAACGTTAATTGAGTACAATGAAACTTACTCGTACGGGCGTACCTTTGTTATTGGTTTATTGAATACAGCGTTGGTCTCTGTACTCGGTATTCTTTTAGCGACGGTCTTGGGCTTTGTTATTGGTATTGCCAGATTGTCATCCAACTGGATTGTCAGCCGTTTAGCAGCGGTATACATTGAAATTTTCCGTAATATTCCACTCTTGCTGCAAATCTTTTTTTGGTACTTTGCGGTTTTGCAGGTACTCCCCTCTCCTCGTCAAAGCTTGAGTTTAGGTGAAAGTGTTTTCCTGAATGTACGTGGATTATATTTCGCTAAACCCGTTTTCGAACAAGGTTCTATGTGGATGGGATTGGCACTGGCTATCGGATTAATACTCAGTATTGCCTATGCCATTGTCGCAACACGTAAACAACGGTTAACGGGTGAGCAACCACCTATATTACGTACAGTGTTGCTGCTTACTATCGGTTTACCTTTCGTTGCTTATCTTTTATCTGGTATGCCTATCTCGCTGGAATACCCAGAACTAAAAGGCTTTAACTTTCGCGGCGGAATTAGCATTTTGCCAGAGCTCGCTGCACTGTTATTGGCACTAAGTATCTATACCGCGTCGTTTATTGCCGAAATTGTCCGTTCGGGGATTAATGCCGTGAATTATGGCCAAACAGAAGCAGCGTCAGCCCTTGGGCTACCGCAAGGTAAAATACTGCGTTTTGTGGTTATTCCGCAGGCATTACGCATCATCATTCCTCCCTTAACCAGCCAGTATTTGAATTTAACCAAAAACTCATCGTTGGCGATGGCGATTGGTTATCCAGATTTAGTGTCTGTTTTTGCTGGCACCACACTCAATCAGACGGGACAAGCGATAGAGATTATCGCAATGACAATGGGGGTTTATCTCACACTAAGCCTGCTAACGTCGTATCTGATGAATATCTACAACAGCAAAGTCGCTTTGGTCGAGAGGTAATGTATGAGTGAACATCAATTCCAGCCAGACCTACCGCCACCAGCAAATACGATCGGCTTTGTTAGTTGGGCAAGAAAACATTTATTTTCTTCGACAATCAATACCATTCTGACCGTTGTGCTTGGCTATATTGCACTCTCAACGCTGTGGAATGTGATTGATTGGGCATTTCTAACGGCCGATTGGATAGGTACGACCAAAGAGGATTGCACCAGTAACGGAGCTTGTTGGGTATTCATTAACGTGCGCTTTGATCAGTTTATGTTTGGCTTTTACCCGTCAGATCAACTGTGGCGACCACAATTATTCTATTTCACTCTGGCCATTTTTATTGCTTTATTGGCAATAGAGTCGACACCGGGACGAAAATGGATTTGGCTGTTTTTTGTTAATATTTATCCGTTCTTTGCTGCCATCTTACTCTACGGTGGTGTGTTTGGCCTTGAAGTGGTTGAAACGCACCTGTGGGGTGGATTATTAGTCACATTGATCATTGCCATTGTCGGTATTGTTGTATCGCTACCTATTGGTGTGCTGCTTGCACTGGGTAGACGTTCAGATATGCCGATTATTCGCAGCATTTGTACGGCTTATATCGAAATTTGGCGCGGTGTTCCGCTCATCACCGTTCTCTTTATGGCCTCTGTCATGCTGCCACTATTCCTGACCAGTGAAATGGAAATGAACAAATTAGTGCGCGCATTAATTGGTGTAGTGCTGTTTAGTGCTGCATATATGGCAGAAGTCGTACGTGGTGGTTTGCAGGCAATACCGAATGGTCAATATGAAGCAGCTGATGCGTTAGGCCTAAGTTATTGGCGAAAAATGTATCTCATTGTTTTACCTCAAGCGCTTAAAATTACAATTCCATCAATCGTAAATACCTTCATCGGTTTATTTAAAGACACCAGCTTAGTACTCATCATAGGTATGTTTGATGTACTCGGGATCGGTCAAGCCGCAAATACCGATCCCAACTGGCTTGGGTTTGCGACTGAGAGCTACGTTTTTGTCGCCCTCGTCTTTTGGGTTTTCTGTTTCAGTATGTCTCGTTACAGCATTTATTTGGAAAATAAGCTGCATACCGGCCATAAGCGTTAAGCAAGGATAGCATTATGACAAACAACACGATTATCGAGGATCCGATGATCCAGCTAACAGACGTGAATAAGTGGTACGGTGAATTTCATGTTCTTAAAAATATCAATTTAAATGTGACTAAGGGCGAAAAGATTGTTATTTGTGGCCCATCAGGCTCAGGTAAATCCACCATGATCCGCTGTATCAATCGGTTAGAAGAGCACCAGAAAGGACAAATTATTGTTGCTGGTAACGAATTAACTAACGATCTAAAAAACATTGAGCTTGTCAGAAAAGAAGTCGGCATGTGTTTTCAACACTTTAACCTTTTCCCTCACCTTACCGTGTTAGAGAACTGCACGCTCGCGCCTATTTGGGTGAAGAAGATGCCCAAAAAAGAAGCCGATGAAATAGCCATGCGCTATTTAGAACGAGTGAAAATCCCGGACCAAGCCGATAAATACCCAGGCCAATTATCTGGCGGCCAACAGCAACGTGTCGCCATTGCGCGTTCCCTGTGTATGAACCCACAAATTATGCTGTTCGATGAACCAACATCGGCACTCGACCCTGAAATGGTACGCGAAGTGTTGGATGTCATGGTTGAACTGGCAGATGAAGGCATGACAATGCTATGTGTTACTCACGAAATGGGCTTTGCCCGCCAAGTTGCAGACAGAGTGATATTCATGGACCAAGGCGAGATTATTGAAGAAAACAATCCACATGACTTCTTCGACAACCCACAATCAGACCGAACTCAACTGTTCTTGAGCCAAATATTGCACTAACATCGACGACACTTGCAGCTGATCATATCAGCGTGTATAAATAAATCTCCTGATGGCTTCCTTTTTTGGTTACGACGTAAACAGGAAGCCACTTTGTTTAGCGCGCAAACTGTGATTTCACTCATATAAATGTAGGGTTGTAACATTCATTTACAACTTCGGTGATCACGCTAACGAAATGTTAAGTATCATCTAGCCACTAGCTCTTAGACATAGCTGCGTTAACCGTGACAAATAATGTAGGCATATACTTGCATTAGGGAACTTTTAACCCCATATATGTCTTAACAGATAATAATATTATTAACCCTAAGGGGAGTCTTCATGAACGATCGTAGTGTTAACCAGAGTGGTGCGTACGAAAGCGTGCTTTCTACAAACAAGGTACTTCGTAATACCTATTTCTTACTTTCAATGACATTAGTTTGGTCTGCTGTTGTTGCTGGTTTCGCAATGGCGATGAACCTTCCGCATCCAGGCCTAATCATTACGCTTGTGGGTTTCTACGGCTTAATGTTCTTAACTGAAAAGAACCGTAACAACTCTATGGGCCTTGTAGGTACATTCGCCCTAACTGGCTTTATGGGTTACACCCTAGGTCCGATCCTAAACATGTACGTTGGTGCAGGTATGGGTGATGCGATCATTACGGCTCTTGGCGGTACTGCACTGACTTTCCTTGCATGTTCTGCTTACGCGCTAACAACAAAACGTGACCTATCGTTCCTTAACGGTATGATCATGGCTGGTTTCTTCGCAATCATTGCAGCTGTTGTAGCGAACATCTTCCTACAACTTCCAGCGCTTTCTCTTGCGATTAGCGCAATGTTTGTTCTGTTCTCTTCAGCGGCTATTTTGCTGACTACACAGTCAATCATCCGCGGTGGTGAAACAAGCTACATCTCAGCAACTGTTACGCTGTATGTATCTATCTACAACCTATTCTTGAGCCTACTTCAACTTCTAGGCTTCATGGGTAACAACGATTAATCGTTGACTTAGATTTTAAAAAGCACCTTTCGAGGTGCTTTTTTTATGTCTATTGATCATGCAACGACTCAAAGTGTAGGCCTATGATAGAGAAACTGCGCAACTTCTACTTGCAGGTATAGCAACGAATCACTATTCTTGCAGCGTTCCAAATGTTGAGGCGTACCATGCTTGAATTCCAAGGTAAATCGATTGAAACCGATGCTCAAGGTTACTTAAAAAACGTTGAGGATTGGACCCCAGAACTTGTTCCCATGCTTGCAGAAGAAGAAAGCATTACGCTATCAGAAGCACACTGGGAAGTGGTTCATTTTGTGCGTGAGTTCTACTTAGAATTCAACACCTCGCCAGCTGTTCGCATGCTAGTTAAAGCCATGGCGAAAAAGTATGGCGAAGAAAAAGGCAGTTCTCGCTACCTTTATAAGCTGTTCCCGAAAGGGCCAGCCAAGCAAGCAACCAAGCTTGCGGGCTTACCAAAGCCAGTAAAATGTATCTAGCTTTAAAAATGAGCAGTGTTCTATCCTTAGGATAACTCTGCTCTTTTTATTCAGGGCTAGTACTTTTACTGTTCACCGTTAACTAATCAGCGTTAACTTATAGAATTTCAAAACCATCAATATGGCGCCATTCCACCTCTTCCGCTTCTACGCTAGCGACCATTGATGTCTTCGGCCCTTCTTGTAGCCATAGCAACAACTGCGTAATTGCCTCTTCATGGCCACAAGCCAATACCTCTACAGAACCATTCGGTAAATTTTTCGCATACCCTGTTAAGCCACATTTCAAACCTTCATGGGCAGTGTGAAATCGAAACCCAACCCCCTGAACCCGTCCTTTTATACTTGCTTTTACACAAATCTGTGACATAGCTCACCTCAAGAAAACATTCATATTCCCGATAAAGTATTAACAGTTTTATTATCTTGCTGTGCATTATTGTTTATATAGGAACACACATGAAAGAAGTCGCTTTTCGATGGATTGATAAATACCTTATTCACCTGAAACTACAAGAAAAGTTCTACCTGCTTTTTCTTTTGCCTTTTATTGCAGTTATCAGCATCAGTGCAATTTTAGTCGATAGCGCGGGTAAACACCGTATTGAAAATACAACAAATCATGTTGCTTCAATGTCTGCGTTACTCTCTGCGAAACAAGTAGAACGTTCTGAAGCGAGTTCACTGCTGATCAACAGTGGTCTACGCATTGGTTCAGGTGAGATTTCTTCGACTGTTCTTGGTATGAATTACAGCATTAGTGCTGAAGAACCACAAAGTGTATTAAGCTACCTATCACCGCTTCAAATTGGTTTATCAAGCATTCTCATGCTTATGACATTGGCATCTATTTACTACATCATGTCCTTCATTGGTGGCGCGATGTTTACCATGCATAGAGCATTACAAAACTTAGCGGATGGTGATTTAACAGGCCGTTTGGATTTTTTCCCTGTGCGTGATGAATTTAGCATGATAGCTATCACCATTGACCGTGTTGCAGAACGCGAACAAAAGCTAGTGCAAGCAACACAAGAAGCCACGGCGTTAATGCAACAAATTAGTAGCCAATTACGTCAAAGCACAATGCAAAGTGAATCACTGTCTTCTGGTCAACAGCAGCACCTTGATTCATTGGCAAGTGCGACAGAAGAAATGGCATCATCCATTCGTGAAGTTGCCACGCATGCACACGATACATCAGACCAAACGCGTGAAGCGCAAGCAGTTAGTGAAAAGGGTCGCGAACAAGTTAATGCAACTAAATCTGCGATTTCGGCACTTTCAGGCGAAATCAATCAAGCCTCTGATGCGGTTAGTGAGCTAGACAGTAATGCCGCAAAAATTGATGATGTGGTCACCACGATCAATAGCATTTCTGAACAAACCAACCTTTTAGCCCTAAACGCAGCGATAGAAGCAGCACGAGCAGGTGAACAAGGCCGTGGTTTTGCTGTGGTTGCTGATGAAGTTCGAACGCTTGCGGGCCGTACACAAAGTGCGACCGTTGAAATTCAAAAGATGATTGAAGCGCTACAAACCAATAGCCAACAATTGATCTCTGTAATGAAAAACACGGTTGATAACGCATCGAACAGTGAGCAGTTGATGGACAATGTTGATAACGAAATCGGGCAAATTACCGTGCGAAATCAGCAAATTTCCGATCGCAGTACTGAAATTGCAGCCGCCGCTGAACAACAAGGTGCCGTTGCAGACAACATTGCGAATAGCGTTGAGCAAGTACGTGAGCAATCACGCCAAATCGCTGAAATGATTTCTGCCTCAGGCGGTGAAATTGAGCGTTTGAATCAACAAGCTGATGTACTGGAATCTTTAATGAGCGGCCTAAAAGCCTAACTTATTCGCTCATCTCAACATGACACACAAACAAGCCGCTTCTGCGGCTTGTTTTTTATCTCTACATGCCGAACAAGATACTTATATACGCTCCACCCTCTATTATTATCGGCGAATCGCTTCAATACCTTGTTCAGATTGGTATTACGACCAGAAGTTGCTATTATGCGCCCCCAATATGAATACCCTACTAGGCTCGTCATGACAGCATCTATCTACTTGGTAAAGGGACGTGAAAAGTCACTTCGCCGTCGTCATCCTTGGATTTTCTCTCGCGGTATCGATCGCATTGAAGGTAAACCTGAACTAGGTGAGACGGTTGACGTTTACGACCACAAAGGCGAGTGGCTTGCTCGTGGTGCATTTTCACCGCAATCTCAAATTCGTGTACGTGTTTGGACGTTTGATAAAAAAGAGAAAGTTGATGTTAACTTTTTCATTAATCGCCTTCAAAAAGCGCAAGCACTACGTACTATTCTTGCAGAGCGAGATGGCTTAACCGGCTACCGTTTAATTGCTGCGGAATCTGATGGTCTGCCTGGTATCACTATTGACCGTTACCAAGACTACTTTGTCTGCCAGCTATTAAGTGCGGGTGCTGAAGTACAAAAAGATGCTTTAGTAGAAGCGTTAAATACATGCTACCCAGATTGCAATATTTACGAACGCTCTGATGTTGCAGTTCGTAAAAAAGAAGGCCTAAAACTTCGTACTGGCGTACTATCAGGCCAAGAGCCACCACAATTCGTTGTTATCGAAGAAAACGGCGTAAAAATTAACGTTGATATCATGGGTGGCCATAAAACGGGTTTCTACCTAGACCAACGTGATAGCCGTGAAGCCGCGGTTAAATACGTCAATGGTAAGCGCGTTCTTAACTGCTTCTGTTACACAGGTGGTTTTGGTTTATATGCTCTTAAAGGTAATGCAAGCAAGGTTGTGAACGTTGATGTATCTCAACACGCGCTTGATACTGCACGCTTGAACACTGAGATTAACGGCTACCCAGTAGAGAATGCTGAGTTCTTGAACGCGGATGTATTTAAGCTGCTTCGTGAATACCGTGAACGTGGTGAGCTTTTTGATGTTGTTATTATGGATCCACCTAAATTTGCTGAGTCTAAAAACCAGCTTGTCGGTGCATGCCGTGGTTACAAAGATATCAACATGCTAGCCATGCAGATCCTAAAACCTGGCGGTACACTGCTGACTTATTCTTGCTCTGGTTTAATGGATAACGGCTTATTCCAAAAAATCATTGCCGATGCGGCGCTTGATGCGCACCGTGAAGTACAGTTTATTGAACGTTTCAGCCAAGCGGCTGATCACCCACTAGACAGTGCTTACCCTGAAGGTTTCTACCTGAAAGGCTTTGCGTGTTACGTGAAGTAACCGTGAGTTAGCTTGAAAATAATAAGCCCAGCAATTACTGGGCTTATTGTTATTTCATAGTAACCAAGAACGGTCTAGCCGTTAAAAATCACTCTTCAGCTGAACATAAAGCTTATCTTTACCCAGTTCACTATCCAGTCCACGTGCATAGCCAAACGATACTGGTAGGGTTATGTTGTAACCCAATTTAGCCTCAACTGTTAGCTGCAAGCCTGCACCTGTTAGCTGTTTACGCTCAGTGCCGCTATCCCACATAGCACCAGAATCAACAAACACCGAGCCCGATATATCACCAAGCCCTACAGGGTACAAACCCCAGTTTTTCTCTACACGCCCAAGCCAAGATGTAAGTTCTAACCGCTGTGTGAAATAACGGTGACCGCGCATTACATTATCATCATAACCACGTAATGCCTGCGTATCTCGCCCGAACATCACGGCTTCTTTTGCAGTGTTAACGCCACCTAAGCGGAATGCTTTTGCATCATTATCAGCATAACCCGCACCTAAGCGTGCTGTTAGTGTCATACGGGCAGGTAAATCCCATGTTCCTAACCATTGCGCTTGGTACTTCTGACCTTGGTAATCAGTTTTAAAGGCTTCATTAGTTTCAACGATCAAATCCGCATAATGACCCCAGCCTGTACCCGGCACGTTCAAATAGCCTTCACGGTTATCAAAAGCTACCCCTAAGCCGACTAAAGCTTCGTTTGTGCTATTGAACGGTTTAAGGCCACTATTTGTCGGTTCAGATTCAACACCTTCATGGCTCCAAGTAACACCTGCATTAAGGCTTAACTGATCTTCAAATGCGTTAAAGATATTAGTACGCTGTATCGCAATATCGTCTTCACTCGTGATACGGTATTTATCATCGCCTTTCAGTGCTTTTTCAAATTCGTAACTACGCTGGGCTGATACGATCCAACGTGTATCGTATTGATAAAGCACATTGTAATTCGCCAAGTTATTTGAAAAATCCCAACTTGCAGATACTAAGTAGCTATGACGATTGAGTGCGTCGGTACCCGAGGTAGATGCACCAACCAACGATTGCTGATCATCTAAACTTAACACGGGTAACCAGCTTCGAGGGTACAACGTAGAAAGCGCGCTATAAGGTTCTGGCTGCGTCTTTTCTACATGGTTGGTTACTGCTGGCGGGTAATCATGGCGCCCTTTCTTACTCGCAATTTTAAACTTACTGATGGCTTTAGGCGATTGCATTTCACGCAATGTATAGCCATTTGAACTATATGCTTGGTATACCAAACCTAACTCAGGCTGCCATTGAGGAGCAAAAGCACCACCCACTTCACTGGTCCATTGCTCAACATCGCCGTTAGCTAAATCCATCACATAAATGTTATAGATGCCATCATAGTCAGCGCTATACATCACGCGACCATCATCTAACATCACAGGTGTACTTTCCGTTGCTTTAGTATCGGTCAATGCTTGCCATGTTCTCGTGGCTAAATCAAAGCGTTCAAGATTCCAGCCTTGCTGCGGGCGCTTTAATGTCGCAATAATGGCAGAGCCATCAGCTACAATGGCATAGTCACCTAAGACAAATTCTTCTGTTCCTTGCCACAACTTTTCTTGCTGGCTATCAGCTTTCGCATCAATCAACCATAACTCACTTAGCCCTCCAACTTTACGGCTAGTGACTAATTGCTGGCCATTTGGCATCCAACGTACTTTCTGGAATCGAGAATGATCCGTAATACGAGTCCAACTCTCTTCCTGATATATAAAAATATCATTGGTTAATCGCCCATCGGCATAACTGATTGCGCGTGAAACTGCAAGACCACCAGACGGGTGCGAATCCATAGCTGAGATGCCTTTGGTATAGCTTAGTCCCTGCCAATGAGGACTACCCTCTTTTAGCGTCAGCGCTCTCAACTGAGGACGATCTTCACCGTTAGATTGGTTCACTAATAAACCATGCACACTCGCCGCGGTTGTTTGCTGAAATAGACAGGTTTGAACATCTTGTCCTGTGACAGCGGTTGATTCTAACTGTGCGATTTGTTGGCTATATTTGTTATCTAAGTATTTTTCAAAATCTTGCCACAACGTTAGGAAGTCTTTACCAAAGGCTCTCTCTGCTGAACCACTTATCAAGAAATATGGAATGATTTTCCGACTGTAATCTTGTAAGTAATTTTCAATGGCTTTTTCACCATACGTAGTCGCTAAATAATCATAGAAGTACGCGCCGTAAAGGTAATGCGTATTAAATGGAAGTTCACGTGCAGAAGAAACCACTTGATTCAGCGATTTCTGTCCTTCAGCGATTTCCATGCGCATTTGCATCTCGAAATGATTACTTTCAAGACGTCCATACCCAAGCGTTTTATTGGTTTCTAAATAAACCGCTAGCCCTTCAATCAATAACGTTGGCGTGAGTGCATGTGGGAAAAGAAATGCTTGTCGCCCTAAAACATGACGAACACCTTTTACCGCCCCGTTACCCAATTCCATTTGAAGAATATGCGTATATTCGTGACGCAGTAAATTATGCATCCACTCATCATTGGATGCCAAGCTGCTAACATCATCAGGGGGTGACATGTATAAGCGAATTTGAGGGTAAGGAACCGGTGTCGCCCACCCATTTGAGACGTCCACGTCATCAACGAGAACAAGCTGTGTCTTTAGCCTTGGGGCGGTTTTAAAAAATGGGAGTAATTCAGTATGTACTCTTTCGGCAATGTCTAATGCACGACTGGCATCTTGCTCATGACCATTGCGAAAGCTCACAGAAAAATGTTCTGAGTCTTGTGTTAGCCATGTTTGATCTTGCTTATCCCATGCAACAGGCTCGGCTGCCACATTAGAAACAACGACCATAGGTGCAACAAGCGCACCGACTAAGGCTAAAGGCGTTAGTGTCTTTTTCATAAATCCATTTCTTATTATTGCCTATCATTATGCAGGCGTATTTTTATATTTAATGCTGTCTTAATTTACAGTTCGCAAGCTGGAATAAAACACATCACCCAAACAGCATTAACCAAATAACATCAGAGTAAGGGGTTAACCATCAACACCGATTAAGTGAACGGTGTTTTATTGGGTGCTATATAAGCATAATTCGTTTGGTAATGTCTAGGAAATGAACAGTATTTTCATGGAACACAGCAAATTCACCGTCCCATTCTTCCAAGAAAGCATAAATCTACCTCGATATATCAACGAGATTGCTCAACGATGAGTGGTGAAATATCAACCTATATAACAATTTAGGCGATACTCTCTCTGGTTACATTCATTTTCTGTTAAAGTGAGCAGTGTAAATTATCAAGCTGCGATATCACGCATTGACTCAAGGATAAGATATGAAACTTCGAACCGCATTTATTGCGCTTGCAGCAGCAAGTGTGAGCCTACCTGCACTGGCAGATGTAACTCTTACGCTACCATCAACGGCTGAATTAATTCTAGTCAATGGAAAGAGTGCAGAAGGTAACGACGCTTTAACGCTAAAAGACGGCATGAACCAAGTCGCTTTCCGCTACGAAGGTGGTTACCGCGATAATGGCGATTACACACTGTTTAGTTCAAATGTCATGATCATTAAATTTGATGGCACCAATGCGGACTACACACTGAAACTTCCTAACATCAAATCTGAGATAGAAGGCAGCCGTTTTAACAAAAAGCCTGTTATCACACTACTAGATGAAAATGATAAACCTGCTGAGTTTAAACAAGACAGACTTATCAAAAATGGCATCCAGTTTGGTCGTAACTTTGAAGCTGAAATTGCCGCGTATAACCAAACATCTAAACCGGCTGCACTTGCAGGCGCGGTAGCAGTAACCACACTACCTGCAGTTGTTGCGACCACGACTCCAGCGACAAATACGGCCGCGACGGTTGCACCTCAGCAAGGCGAAAATACGGCTGAGAGTATGTTGAATTACTGGTATTCACAAGCCGACGAGGCAACAAAAGCACGTTTTAAAGCACGTATAAGTCAGTAACCCCTCAGCTAAAAGCCTCTTGGAAATAAGCGCAGCAACTGTGTTGCGCTTATCTATTTTTCTTTTTTAATACTTATATCTTCCCTAAATTATCCGCTCTCATATCAATAGCCGCTAAATCTGTACATAAAAGCCGTTGTTCATAATATTTCCGTCAAAAACCTAAAGACGATGAAAGCATTGACCTAATGTATAGCTCTATAATTAAACAATATTTCACAATTATACCCTCTTCGAATATAGCTACATTATTAAGTTACCGCTGCAAAATAAGCATTGTTTTGTTACATGAAATCAACATCCATTTGGGACTAAGTATGTAATTCTAGACATTCTTAAGTGAATCATTTCTCTTCTTATCTATAGTTAGTTCACGACAAACATAAAGTTTCACTTTGTCGATTAAGAATGCGAATTTCATTACTATTATTTAAGGATGATGTCATGAACCACTCGAAACAAGGAAAGGTACTCAAGCAAAGCTTTATGCTGAGCACGATTGCCGTTTCATGTGCTCTAGCTTTTAACGCACAAGCCGCAATGGACTGTAGCAATATAGATAATTGGAACAGTACAACTGCTTACAGTGGTGGTACTCAAATACAAGAAGCTAATAAAGTCTATAAAGCCAATTGGTGGACAAAGGGAAATAACCCAGCCTCACACTCTGGTGCACATCAAGAGTGGAGCTTTGTTGATGACTGTGGCAACGGCGGTACCAACCAGCTGCCAACTGTCGCCATTACCTCGCCTTCTTCTTCTGATTCGATCATCAATGGCGATGTAGTTACTATTACTGCTAATGCGGCCGATGCTGACGGGACAGTCGCTAAAGTTGAATTCTATGTAGGCGCAACCTTGCTTGCGACTATTACCCAAGCACCTTATGTCACTAATTGGACTGCCGTGACTGGTAACCAAGCCATTAAAGCGATTGCCTTTGATGATAAAGGGGCCACGGCTGAGTCTGTTACAACAGTGAATGTGACAGACACTTCAAATACAGTACCAACAACCGCAGTGACTTTGTCAGCAAACAGCGTCACGCTAGGTGATGTTGTTACCTTCACCGCAACAGCGGCTGATACTGATGGCACCGTTGCTAAAGTTGATTTTTATGTTGATGGAGCACTGGTAGGAACAACTGCAACAGCCCCGTATACACTGGCTTACACCACAACTAAAGCAGGCTCACTCAACGTATTTACTCGTGCTACGGATGATTTAGGTGCTACGGGTGATTCCTCGATTGTTTCGCTCACCGTGAATAACGGTGCGGTAGTGAATAACTGTCGCCCTGATGGCCTATACCAAACCGAAGGTGTGAATGTTCCTTACTGTACCATTTACGACCAAGATGGCCGTGAGCAAATGGGAGTTGATCACCCTCGCCGTGTTATTGGTTACTTCACTAGCTGGCGTGCAGGTGACGACCCGCAAGCACAATACCTTGTCAAAGACATTCCATGGGAACAACTAACCCACATTAACTACGCATTCGTGAGCATTGGTTCTGACGGTAATGTCAATGTTGGTGATGTCACTGACCCAGCTAATGCTGCAACAGGTAAAGAATGGCCTGGGGTAGAAATTGACCCTACATTAGGCTTTAAAGGTCACTTTGGTGCACTTGCAACCTACAAGAAAAAGCATGACGTTAAAACATTGATATCAATCGGAGGCTGGGCTGAAACTGGTGGGCATTTTGGCGTTGATGGTAAACGTATTGCTGATGGTGGCTTCTATACCATGACAACCAATGCTGATGGCTCAATCAACCATGCTGGTATTGAAACATTCGCAACATCTGCAGTTGAAATGCTACGTAAATACCAGTTTGATGGCTTGGATATCGATTACGAATACCCGACCTCTATGGCTGGTGCAGGTAACCCAGATGATAAAGCCTTCATGGAATCACGTCGCGCTTACCTATGGGCTTCGTACCAAGAGCTGATGAAGGTATTGCGTCAGAAACTTGATAACGCATCCGCTCAAGATGGTACGCACTACATGCTAACCATCGCTGCACCATCATCTGGTTACCTGCTACGTGGTATGGAAACATTCGATGTCACTAAGTACCTCGATTACGTCAACATCATGTCTTATGACTTACACGGTGCGTGGAATGATCATGTTGGTCACAATGCAGCCCTTTACGATACTGGTAAAGATTCAGAGTTGGCAATGTGGAATGTCTACAATACCGCAGCATACGGCGGTATTGGTTACTTAAACACTGACTGGGCTTACCACTATTTCCGAGGTTCAATGCCTGCGGGTCGTATCAACATTGGTGTTCCATACTATACGCGTGGCTGGCAAGGTGTTACTGGCGGTGAGAATGGTTTATGGGGCCGTGCAGCACTACCAAACCAGGCGGAGTGTGGCCCTGGCACTGGCGAGGGTGAGAAAAACAACTGTGGTAACGGTGCGCTTGGCATCGATAACATGTGGCATGATCTCAACTCGGCAGGTAACGAGATGGGAGCGGGTTCAAACCCTATGTGGCATGCTATGAACCTTGCACAAGGTATCTACGGTACTTACACCGCAGCCTATGGGTTAGACCCAATCAATGATCCACAAGATAAACTAGTAGGTAGCTATACTCGCAACTACGATAGCGTGGCGGTTGCCCCTTGGTTATGGAATGCAGAGAAGAAAGTCTTCTTATCCACTGAAGATAAAGACTCTATCAATGTTAAAGCTGACTACGTCATCGACAAAGGCATTGGTGGCATCATGTTCTGGGAGCTTGCAGGGGATTACAACTGTTATGTGCTAGACGCTAACGGTAATCGTGCAGGCGTAGACGTCAGTGAGATGTCATGTAAAAACGGTAATGGTGAATACCACATGGGTAACACCATGACCAATGCCATGTACGAGAAGTTTAAATCAGCAACACCTTATGGCAATAAAGTAGCAACAGGTGCAATTCCAACTGAAGCTCTCGACATTGCTATCTCAGTAGGTGGGTTCAAAGTAGGTGATCAAAACTACCCTATCAACCCGAAAATCACTTTCACCAATAACACCGGCCAAGCATTACCTGGCGGTACGGAATTCCAATTCGATATTCCGACATCGGCACCTGATAATGCAAAAGATCAGTCTGGTGGTGGCCTAAAAGTTATCGCTTCTGGCCATACTCAGGCGAATAACATTGGTGGTCTGACAGGTGAGATGCACCGTGTAGCCTTTACCCTTCCATCATGGAAAGAGTTACCTGCTGGCGGTACTTACGAACTTGATATGGTTTATTACTTACCAATCTCAGGCCCGGCTAACTACGCTGTGACTGTAAATGGTAAAGAGTATGCCTTTAAGTTTGAGCAACCAGATCTTCCACTAGGTGACATTAGTGGTGGTAATAATGGTGGTGGTGACAATGGCGGCGGTGATGGTGGTACATGTAGTACGACAGGCCTAAACGTTTACCCTAACTGGCCACAAACAGACTGGGCAGGTAACCCAAGCCATGCTAATCAAGGCGATAAAATTGTGCACAGCGGCGTAGTGTACAAAGCTAACTGGTGGACTAGTGCCGTTCCTGGAAGTGATGGTAGCTGGGCAACAGTATGTAGTGTGAAATAACATTCATTAAGCAAAAATAGAGTGCAGGGATTACCCTGCACTTTTTGATTACCTAGAACGAAAAAACCAGACAAGATTTACAGGAAAAAACCCATCCCCTCGCCCAGTTAGCTCCCCCCTAACACACAAGAGTAAAAATACGCGACAAACTGTTCAAAAACCGACCAATCAGTTCAGCGGTTACATTTCCTCACTTTTATCTCATCAATAAATCCATTTACAATAAAATACAGATACTTATTATTCATGTTTTGACCATTATTGTTCATTAGTCCATTTAGCCTTGTAGGATTAACTAAACTATAATTAAACAGCGTTTGGTTTATAAGCACTTGTTATTAATAT
>NZ_NOIF01000092.1 GCF_002265265.1 Photobacterium sanguinicancri | reverse complement strand
ATTTTACTGTTCAAAATCATTGTCGTGCTTGGTTGTACCTTTTTCGTGAAGAAAAGTGAACAGTGAAAGCGTAATTAATCATAAATTCAGCGTAAATTTTATGTTTCACCGTCAAATAAGACAGTGATCTTTGGTTGAATTTTCACCTATGTAACTCGCTATGAATGGTCAAATATCGTACTGTAATGGCTAAGTGTTAGCAGATTGTGCTGGCGCTAGGGCTGAGTTTTTTAAGGAGGAAAAATGCCAAATCTTGTGGTGGAGTATGCCGATCCTGTCGCTGAGCGCGTCAATGTGGCTGGCTTGCTGGATGATTTACACAGGGTAATGTTGGCCAGTGGTTTGTTTGAGGCCGATGCTGTCAAAACGCGCGCTTATCCTTGCCATAATTGGTTGATTGGTGAAGATGGTGTTAAACAAACGTTTATCCATATCGAGCTGAGCTTATTGGCTGGACGAACGATCGAGCAAAAGCGAATTTTAACCCGAGAGGTAATGGGCGAGCTTGAAAAGCATGCTGCTGACATTAATAGCTTAACGATTGATATTCGCGACATGGATCCAGAGACATTCTTAAAAGTCAGTGCGTAATCTAGGATGCCGAGGGTGGTCGACGAAAGGGCTTAATATCAGCCTGTTGGTGCTTGATAGTCTCGGGTGCCGTTAGGGCTTGTGAGAAGCGGATAAATTGCTTGTGAAGTTCTTTTCGTAGCATCACATTGACATGGTTAGGGTTTTTACCTGTCGCGATGACGTGATTAATGTGGCTAAGCTGAGCTTGAAGGCGAGGCTGCATCGCTTCACTGGCATTATCGATGATCTGTTGGCTCATGGTGATACGCAGCGTTTCTAAGGCGGCAGGGTCGTGCTCTGCCATTGTTTTGAGTTCATCAAAACTGGGTAATGTTTGCAGGTGTGGAGGTGAGTGGCTTGAACTCTCGGACAAATGATCTGACATTATCGGCTTCCTTCTTCAGCTTACCTTCTTACCCTAGCCAGTCAGTTGAGATCTTGACTGGCTCAGAGTTGAGACAAGCCCAATAAAAGGGAGTTGTTTCTCGTTTTTATGTAATTACCAGTAATGTTCCATCGTTATCTGCCCTGGCGCTCGACGTAAATTTTTCGCCAGTCCTTTTTGCTCTAATGCTGCTTTAGTGTCACGGACCATTTCAGGGTTGCCACATAACATCACTTGGCTTTGTTCTGCATTAAGCGTTAAGCCGACATGACGCTCCAATAAACCATCTGCAATCGCAAGGGGAACACGTCCGGTGAGTGATAGCATCGCAGGTTCACGGCTGACAAACGGTTGTACTATAAGTTGGTCGGGGTATTGTTCTTTGAGGGCATTGATTTCAGCTTGATAGCTTAAGTCTGCAGCATAGCGCACTGCGTGCACCAGTACGACTTTACGGAAACGCTTCCAGACTTCTTTCTCACGTAGCATGGACAGGTAAGGGCCAATGGCAGTCCCCGTCGCTAATAGCCACAAGTGTTCACCTGGAGGTACTTCGCTTAGCATGAAGTAGCCTGTTGCTCGCGCAGAGACATAAACCTGATCGCCTGTCTCTAGCTGGTGCAAACGGGGGGATAGCAAGCCATCAGCAACCCGTGTTGCGTAAATTTCAATGGTGTTATCACTTGGTGGGTTAACAAATGAATAAGCCCGCTGGATCATCTTTCCGTCGATTTCTAAACCGAGTTTAGTGAACTGCCCTGCTTTAAAGGGTTCGATATTTGCTCGTAACGTCAGGCTAAACAAATCGTTATTCCAATGACGATTGTTTATTACTTCCGCGGGGATCCAGTCAGCCATAGTTGGCTCCTTATTCTAATTGTTCATGATTCGATAAGCGCAACGCCTCTCTCCGGCGATAATGTGGTCGTTCCTTACGACAAGGTATTCATTTCCCAATAAACGTTGGAAGACATTTAATTCTGATTGGCACAGTGATGGGCAACGTTTGGCTGCGTGGCAAATAGGGCAGTGGTTTTCAACCAGCAGGTAGCCTTGCTCATCGTGAAGCAGCTCAGCCATGTAGCCTTCCTGCTCCCTGAGTGTAGTCAGTAATTCGAGTTTTTCTTTTAAATTTTCACACTTTGCTAGTGCTTGTTGGTATTGCTCGAACGTTTGTTGTTCACGTTGATTAATTACTTTTTCCAAACCGCTAGCGCCAAATAAATCTTCGACTGAATCGAGCATTTGAATGATCAAATCACCATGACGATCGGTGAATTGGTTGTGCCCTTGTGCCGTTAAACGCCAGTGGCGAGTTGGGCGGCCCACCTTCACTTTTACATCGTGAAAATCAACCAACCCAGATTCTTCTAGCCCTTGAAGGTGTTGGCGAACCCCCATGGTTGTTAGGCGTAATTCTTGTGCCAGCGCCTTGGCGGTGACATCACCTTCACGCTTCATTCTTTGAAGAATTTTATCGATTGTTTTCATAGCACCATCTTCCTCTGTCATCACTATTATGTAACCAGCTAGCTAAATAAAGCAACGACTTTACAAACTAAGCATAGAAGATGATGCAAGCTTATGGGAGTGAAAATATGAGAGTGAGGGCGATTAAAGAATAGGCAGAATGCGAACGAGGGAAATGTGACAGCATAAAAAAGCGCGCCAAAGGAGGCACGCTTTATGACTACGAATAGTGTGTCGCGAAAAGCTAATAAGCGCTACTTAGATGATGTGGCCTTTAATCGCATCGTCTTTACGTGATAAGTAGTGCGTTGATTTAATACGACGGATCGTACGGCACTTACCACGGATCAGTAGGGTTTCAGTCGTTGCCATATCACCTTGGCGGCTAATGCCTTCCAGTAGATCGCCTTTCGTAATACCTGTACCTGCAAAAATCACGTTATCGCTTTTTGCCATGTCTTCCATGCGCAGTAGCTTGTTTGGTTCGATACCCATCTCGCCACAACGGTCAATTTCAATCTGACCAAGACGACGATTTTCTTCGTTGTCTTCTTTCACTTGATGGCGAGGGATCAAACGGCCATGCATGTCACCGCCAAGGGCGCGAATGGCTGCAGCCGAAACCACACCTTCAGGTGCGCCACCGATGCAGTACATTACGTCGACTTCGCTATCAGGCATACAGGTCAGGATCGACGCTGCTACATCACCATCAGGGAAGGCGAAGACACGTACACCCATCGCTTGCATGTCGACAATAATTTGATCATGACGCGGTTTCGCTAACGTCGTCACAACCAGTGAATCGAGTGTTTTACCCAATGCTGCTGCGATGTTTTCTAGGTTTTCAGCCAGTGGCTTGTCTAGGTCAATAGCCCCTTTTGCGCCAGGACCAACAACCAATTTTTCCATGTACATGTCTGGTGCTTTAAGGAATGAGCCTTTTTCACCAGCAGCAAGTACTGCTAACGCGTTGTTTTGGCCCATCGCGGTCATGCGAGTGCCTTCGATTGGGTCAACGGCGATGTCTACTGCATCACCACCCAAACCGACTTTTTCACCAATGTAGAGCATTGGTGCTTCATCGATTTCACCTTCACCAATAACGATCTCACCTTCAATTTCGGTTTGATTCAGAAGGGTACGCATAACTTCAACTGCTGCGCCATCGGCAGCATTTTTGTCACCACGGCCAAGCCATTTGTAGCCAGCCAGTGCGGCACCTTCAGTGACACGGGAAAATGCCATCGCTAAATCGCGTTTCATGGTTACTCCGGAAGTAGAAAACAGTGGGCTTTTTAACTGGCGGGGATCTTATCACAGCTTGAGTGAAACGTTTGCGTTAATTTATTTCTGTGCACTATCAAGTAGTAGGCGTGAAAAAGATCACGATAATAAATATGGCTTTCGGTCAAAATGTTAGCATAAAAATATAACAGAAATAGCGAGATACGATGCATAGGCTGATCAAGCGCTTTCGCCGCGAGGTGAAACAAGAAAACCAACAACTAAACAAGCGACAACAGAGCCAAGCCCACAACCAATTATTGCGCCTTGAATACGGGTTATTAATCTTACTGATAGCCATTATTGTCGTGCCGATCTTGTGGCATAGCTTAATCGCGTAGTCATGGCTGAAAACTGGTGAGGTGGGTGTTGTTGAATATTCTGTTTGATTGATGGCGGTGTGATTGCTTAAAAGACGATGAAAAGAAAACAATTGAATTGAAATGACAAAGAAAAGGTCTGCTAGTGCAGACCTTTTTTGAAGGGTGAACCTCTGAGAGAGTTAATGATCACTCGTTACTGTTCGGCACCGTTACTCGTCATCGTAGTCTTCATCGATTGCCCAGCCTTTTGCACATTCAACCGCACGTTGCCAGCCACGGTAGCGGCGTTCACGTTTCTTGTCGTTGGCACAAGGTAGGAAGTTACGATCTAGCACTGCTTTGTCTTTTAGCTCATCAATGCTGTCCCAGAAGCCAACGGCAAGGCCAGCTAAGTACGCAGCACCCAGTGCTGTGACTTCCGTTACAACCGGACGGTGTACCTCAGTGTCGAGGATATCTGATTGGAACTGCATTAAGAAGTTATTGGCTACCGCGCCGCCATCAACACGTAGGCTGGCTAGTTTGATACCCGAGTCCGCTTGCATAGCGTCCAATACGTCACGTGTTTGGTAAGCCACACTTTCCAGCGTTGCACGAATAATGTGGTTAGAGTTAACACCACGCGTTAGGCCAACAATTGCCCCACGAGCATACGGGTCCCAGTAAGGTGCACCTAAGCCCGTAAATGCAGGTACGACGTATACGCCGTTAGCACTGCCGACTTTTTCTGCAAAGTATTCAGAGTCGCTCGCATCACTCAGCAGTTTCACTTCATCGCGTAGCCACTGTACTGATGCGCCACCCATAAATACGGCGCCTTCGAGTGCGTAAGCCACGTCACCTTTAGGGCCACAGGCTAGCGTCGTCAATAGACCATTGTGCGAGGTCACTTTTTCTTTGCCTGTGTTCATGAGCAAGAAACAGCCCGTACCGTAGGTGTTTTTCGCTTGACCTTGTTCAACACACATTTGGCCAAATAGTGCGGCTTGTTGGTCACCTGCAATACCAGAGATTGGAATACGCGTACCGCCTTTACCACCAATGTTAGTTTGGCCGTACACTTGAGAAGAGGGTTTCACTTCAGGCATCATAGACAGTGGAATATCTAAAGCTTTCAGCAGTTTTTCATCCCATTGTAGGGTGTTGATGTTAAACACCATAGTACGTGAAGCATTGGTGTAATCAGTAACGTGAACACGTCCTTGAGTCATCTTCCAGATCAGCCAAGTATCAACGGTACCAAAGAGTAGATTACCGGCTTCTGCTTCTTCACGTGCGCCTTCTACATTATCCAGAATCCATTTAATTTTGGTGCCAGAGAAATACGGGTCGACCACCAGGCCAGTGTTTTCACGGATGTACTCTTCTAGCCCTTCACCTTTCAGGCCTTCACAAATATCAGCAGTACGGCGGCATTGCCATACAATCGCATTGTAAACAGGCTTACCGGTGTTTTTATCCCAAACAATGGTGGTTTCACGTTGGTTGGTGATACCAATACCCGCGACTTGGTCTGAGCGGATGCCTGCTTTGGCAAGTACTTCCACTAAGGTTGAACTTTGCGTTGCATAGATCTCAAGAGGATCGTGCTCAACCCAGCCTGCTTTTGGATAAATCTGGGTGAATTCACGTTGAGAAGAGCAGACGATGTTGGCGTTGTGGTCTAACACAACCGCGCGGGAACTAGTCGTACCCTGATCAAGTGCAACAATGTACTTTTGCTCAGTGGTCATAACATTTTCCTCGATGTATTTTTATAGGGTAGTAGAGATGGACGCTATCTTCAGCCCGACCACAGACGCTGGGTCGAGCTGGCATCCTATTTTTATGTTCGTTTTATGCTGATGCGATTAAGCATTGGCTGTTTCTTGTTCGCTATCGCCTTCGCATTTATTTGGTAGGGTGCAGTTGTTGCCTGGCAGGTAAGTACCAATCACTTTCGGGTACAACCAGCCACCAAAACATGCGCCGAAGATAGGCGCCAGTATTGGCACTATCATATATGGAATATCTTTACCGCCAGTCAGTGCCATGTCACCCCATCCCGCCATGAAGGCAAAGAACTTAGGGCCAAAGTCACGAGCTGGGTTCATCGCAAAACCAGTTAGTGGACCTAAAGAACCACCGATAATTGCGATTAAAATACCAATCAGTAGAGGGCCCATAGCGCCACGTGGTGCACCGTTCTTATCATCACCAATCGCTAGAATGGCAAACATCAGTACCGCTGTGATCACGAACTCAACCGCAAATGCACCGCTAAAAGACAGGGCTGCATGAGGGTAAGTTGAGAAAACACCGGCGGTTGCTAGGCTGGCTTCGCTGCCTCGGATGATCTGATTTGCGGCTTCGAATTCGGTAAAGAGGTTGCTGTAAAGTGCGTAGATAAGTGCCGCCGAACAGAAAGCACCAAGTACTTGGGCCACAATGTACGGGCCGACTTTGCGTTTATCAAAGCCGTGGAAGAGTGCAAGTGCGATGGTGACTGCTGGGTTGATATGAGCACCGGATACGCCTGCTGTACAGTAGATAGCAAGCGCGACACCGAAGCCCCACATAATACTGACTTCCCACTGGCCGAATTCTGCACCTGTTAATACAAGCGCTGCGACACATCCGACGCCGAAGAAGATCAGCAAACCTGTTCCTATAAACTCAGCGATACACTCTCCGAGGAGGGTGTGTTGTTTTGAGTTGGTCATCTTTCAGTCCTTTTATCGATATGTTGTAGGGGTATCGTTTTTATAGTTATTCACAGCGAGGTGCTGTGTACCGATATTATGAAAATATTTTCGTTCGAATAATGTGCGTTCGAGCATAAAAGGAAAATGACAACGCGTAAACGCGCAAGCGTTTGCGTGTTTTATGATTGAAATCTCATTTTTACTAAATGGTTATTTAAATGCGCGAAAGGCAACATTTTGCTTATGCTACTTTAGGGGTATGTTGTTGAATTGGCATAAAAAATCCGACCTAAAATAGGTCGGATGTGCCAGAGAAGGCAAATCTTGGATAAATCCAAGAGAGATACGATCAAGATAAAAAGTAGCATGGTGAGGCTGCATGAAAATAGATTGAGATCGCAATTCTACGCATTGTTTGGCATGCAATGGCTGAATTATCACACTCCACTCTTTACCTATTCATGCAGGTTTGCGCTGGTTTCGCATAAATGTCGGATTGTAATATCATTCAATGCCACAGGGTGAGAGGATTGCACAAAGGTGCACAGCCGATGGCAAAATGAATAATGCGACGTCGGTATGCAAAAATATCATCAAAATAGGTCTTTTTTTAACCACTTGCGAAAAAGCACTAGAATAGGGGATGCTTGATAGCCTCTGCGTGGTTAGAATAGATTTCAACATCGCATATTAAACACGCTCGTGCCGCGTCTTATCAGGCTTAGTCGAAGGGGCGAGCCTTACAATCAGGTGAAATTTATGTCATTAGAAATGTTGGAAAAGCTAGAATCAAAAGTACAGTTGGCGGTTGATACAATTTCTCTGCTACAAATGGAAATTGAAGAACTAAAAGAACAAAAAGATAGCTTAGCAATGGAAGCGCAAGAATTGCGTTCTGGCCGTGAAGAACTGATGCAAGATAACGACAAACTTCGCAATGACCATAATGCATGGCAAGAACGTGTTCGTAACCTGCTAGGCAAAATGGAAGGCGTAGAGTAATTGAATACCAATCTTATCTAGATTGGTATCACTCTGGCTTTGACATGCAGCCCAGTGAGCTGAGCTGCATCTAGTGATCACGATGGGAGTGTTACTCACCATCGTGAGAGCTTTATTTAGGACTAGGTACGAAAGACCCGCCTGAAAGCGACAGGTAAGGTGTTAACAGGTGTTTACCCTGTTAATCAATATCGAGTGGATCTTGCGATAAGATCACTCCAGTATTATCTGCGTAGATATGATCTTCTGGTAAGAAGGTTACCCCACCAAAGTTAACGGCAACATCCACTTCACCCACACCTTGCTCGTCAGCACCGACAGGAATAGACGCTAACGCGTGGATGCCTAAATCGAGCTCATCAAGTTCATCGACATGGCGAACACTGCCATACACGATAATCCCTTCCCATTCGTTATCAGCGGCTAATTGCGCCAGTTCTGCATCGATCAGTGCTCGACGTAATGAACCCCCGCCATCAATCAGTAATACGCGTCCTGCACCGTCTTGCTCTAAGACCGTATGGATCAGCGCATTGTCTTCGAAACATTTAACTGTGGAGACTTGGCCGCCAAACGAGCTGCGACCGCCATAAGAGCTGAACATAGGCTCTACTACATCTACTTTATCGAGGTAGATATCGCATAGCTCTGAGGTGTTGTATTCCATAAGTTCACTTCTTGTTGTGGCGAAAGGCTGAAGGAGTCAGTTCGGTGGCTAGTACGGATTCAGTACAGGCACAGAAATTGTCCTAACTTGTTGAAAGTATAACCAGCTAAAAGGGCATTGCAATAAGTGACTAACGGACGATACGCACTTTGAGGGGACGGTCTCGTCGTTAGTCCATGTGGGTGCGTTTAAGAGAGCATCACACCAGCTGCAAACAAAATATTGGTCAGTAGAGCGCATTTCACCATGGTTGCCATCATAGGGCGAAGGGCGGCACCGTCGGCAGACTGCATCACTTTTTTACCGTGGCTAAATAGCAATGGAACGCTAAGCACAAATAGCCAACCAAATGGTGAGTGCATTTCAAGTAAGGCAAATAGCGCCAAGCAAATAACACTACCGGCTAGCAAAAATAGATGATATTTACGGCCCCATTCTGGTCCCATCCGAACGGCTAAGGTTAACTTGCCACAGGCACGATCGTTGTCGATATCACGTAGGTTATTAATGTTGAGTACACCAACAGCCAATAAACCACAGGCTGTTGCAGGTAACATGATCACTGAATCGATTTGCCCTGCTTGCAGGTAATAGGTACCAGCAACGCCTAGCCAACCAAAAAACATCAGTACTGATAAATCGCCTAAACCACGGTAACCATAAGGCTTATTACCGACGGTATAGGCAATTGAAGCGGCAATTGCCATCAGGCCTAGCAGCATAAAACCGAACATGTCTTGTAAGTTATTACAGGCTAAGAAGATCAATGTAAGCCCGCTAGCAACGGTTAACACGATATTTAAGCCCATGGCAGTGCGCATGGCTTGTGGCGTCACAAGACCTGACTGAATCGCGCGCTGCGGCCCAAGACGGTCGTCGTTATCTGTGCCTTTGATGGCGTCGCCATAATCATTAGCCAGATTAGATAAAATTTGAAGTAACAGGGCAGTCAGTAATGCTAACCCTGAGATTGATGCAGAAAAACTTCCTTGCCATCCTGCCACCGCGCTACCACAAACAATGGATGCTATAGCCAGCGGAAGTGTTTTCGGCCGAGCTGCATCTAACCAAATCGCGAGTGAAGAAGATGATTTCATAATATCGTACTTAGCAATGTATCAAGTGGCTATTATGGCGCAATTCGTCCGATGGGCAAATTTATCGCAACAATGTTTGTTTCAGAACAAAATTTGTGAAGCCGGTAATAGTTTTTCGGTCATATCTAGGTACAAAAAAAACGGCGCAATAAATGCGCCGTTAATCGGTGTTTTTCTCTGTCGTAGCGTAGATAACTACAAAATGAAGCGGCTTAGATCTTCATCTTCAACGAGTTCACCTAAGCGTTCGTTGACGTAATCAGCATTGATAACCAGTACGTGCCCAGACTTTTCTGATGCATCGTAAGACAGCTCTTCCATCAAGCGTTCCATCACAGTATGTAAGCGACGAGCACCGATATTTTCCGTGCGCTCATTCACTTGCCATGCGGCTTCTGCTAGCTTATCAATACCATCTTCAGTAAATGAAATCTCGACAGACTCGGTTTCCATCAGCGCACGGTATTGCTCCGTAAGCGAGGCATTTGGCTCGGTTAGGATGCGTTTAAAGTCGTGACTCGTTAGGGGTTCTAACTCGACACGAATGGGTAAGCGGCCTTGCAGTTCAGGGATCAGGTCTGACGGTTTTGCAACTTGGAATGCACCTGATGCAACAAACAGGATGTGATCGGTTTTTACCATGCCGTGCTTGGTTGATACTGTGCTGCCTTCGACGAGTGGTAGTAGATCGCGCTGAACACCCTCACGAGACACATCTGGGCCTGATGACTCACCACGCTTACAGATTTTGTCGATCTCATCTAAGAAGACGATACCGTTGTTTTCAACCGCGAAGATAGCTTGTTCTTTTAGCTCTTCTTGGTTTACTAGCTTAGCGGCTTCTTCTTCAGAGGCGGCTTTCAGCGCGTCTTTGATTTTCATCTTGCGCTTTTTCGAAGTGTTGCCCGCAAGGTTTTGGAACATGCCTTGCAGCTGGTTGGTCATGTCTTCCATGCCCGGAGGTGCCATGATTTCCACACCCATTTGTGGCGCAGCGATATCAATTTCAACTTCTTTGTCGTCTAGTTTACCTTCGCGTAATTTCTTACGGAAAGATTGACGCGTTGATGAGTGGTTATCGCCTTCTTCATTTTGGCCCCACGCATCGCGTGCTGGTGGTAACAAAATGTCGAGAATACGGTCTTCAGCTTGTTCTTCTGCGCGGAATTTTACTTTTTCCATCGCTTGTTGGTGAACCATTTTCACTGCGACATCGGTTAAGTCGCGGATAATGGTTTCTACTTCTTTGCCCACATAGCCCACTTCCGTGAACTTAGTGGCTTCGACTTTAATGAAAGGTGCATTAGCCAGTTTTGCTAAACGGCGGGCGATTTCAGTTTTACCGACACCCGTTGGACCGATCATTAGAATATTTTTAGGGGTGACTTCAACACGCAGCTCTTCTGGAAGCTGCATGCGACGCCAGCGGTTACGCAATGCAATGGCAACTGCGCGTTTTGCTTTATCTTGGCCGATAATGTGGCGATCAAGTTCGTGAACAATCTCGCGTGGAGTCATCTCAGACATGGCAACTTCCTTACTTGGTCTCTAGTTCTTCAACGGTGTGGTTATGGTTGGTGAATACGCAGATGTCGCCAGCAATATTGAGGGATTTCTCTGCGATCTCACGTGCACCAAGGTCGGTATTTTCAAGCAATGCAATCGCAGCTGCTTGTGCAAAGTTACCACCAGAACCAATCGCAATCAGATCGTTTTCAGGCTGAACCACGTCACCGTTACCAGTGATAATTAACGAGCCCGTTTCATCGGCAACGGCCAATAAGGCTTCAAGTTTGCGTAGCGCACGGTCGGTACGCCAGTCTTTCGCAAGTTCCACTGCTGATTTTAGCAAGTGGCCTTGGTGCATCTCGAGTTTACGCTCAAAACGCTCAAATAGAGTGAATGCATCAGCAGTACCGCCAGCAAAACCTGCCAGTACTTTATTGTTATATAAACGGCGGACTTTGCGCGCGTTACCCTTCATCACAGTATTGCCCAGGGAGACCTGACCATCACCTGCGATAACGACTTTTCCGTTTCGACGTACAGATACAATAGTTGTCACGGGGAAACCTCTTTGGTTTGCGCCGGCGTTCAGTGCCGGTATCGATATCATTCTAATCTTGGGATGGTGGCGGGAAATTTCAAGGTGGGAGCTACGTTGGTGATCAAAAAAGGATGCCGTAGCATCCTTTTTTATTGTAAATCATAGGGGCGATATATTGCTTATCACCATTCCCAATACCAAATGGCGCAAGGTTCGATACCGCCACGGCGTAATTGGTTGCGATCGCTTTCCGCTTTCCGTTTTTGCGGATAAGGGCCAAGTATTACGCGGTGCCATTTCCCTTTTTCGCCTTGTGCTACTTTAATTTGGCTAGTAAGGCCTTGGAATGCAATCATGGCTTTACGCTCTTCTGCTTGTTCTAAGCTGCGGTAAGCGCCGCATTGCATTAAATAAGGGCGTGTTGGTTTCTGCTCTTTTTTGCTTTCTACTTTCACTTCTTTATTTTCAAGCTCTTCGATATAGCGCCATTTCTCTTCAGGTTTTGGCGGTAAATCGGCTTTTGGCTTGATCGTCGGTTTTGGGGCTACCACCGCTGGTTTGGCGACTTGTGGTTTTACCGTTTTAGGCTTGGTGACTGGCGCTTGAGCTGGCGCAGGGTCACTGGTCGCTAAAAAATATAAGCCATAGCCTAAAGCGCCCACCAAAAGTACGGCAATGACTGCCCATTTGATAGGAAAAGAACGAGTCGCAGTCGTTTTACGACGGTTATTAGCTGGCTTTTTCGGCGCGCGCCCGCGCTTTACATAATCTTTAGTGGCCACAATGCTGACAATACAAGGAATTCGGTATCGCTATGGTACAAACTTGGATGGATACTGACTAGTGTCAGAGTCAATTTAGGCTTGAAAGTGGGGGATAATTGACGTGAGAAGTGTGAGCTTATGCGCAAAACGATAAGCTCACGATCTAGTTGGTAGTGGTTATTGCGCTGGCTTATGCCAGTGGTGGTGGTGCTGCGCTTTCTCGGATAACCAATTTTGCATCAAGTAAACGTGAACCTGCTTGCACATCTTTGCCTTTTAGTAACTCCAATAGCATCAACATTGCTTGGCGACCAATCTCATAACGTGGTTGTGAAACCGTGGTTAATGGTGGATCGCAGTATTCTGCAAATTGGATATCATCAAAGCCGACGATTGAGATGTCTTGAGGAACGCGTAACCCTAACCGTTTAGCTTGTTGCATTGCACCAATGGCCATTACGTCACTGTGACTAAAGATAGCGGTTGGTGGCTCTGGTAGCGACAACAGTGCTGTCACTGCGCGTGCACCCGCGGCAAACGAGAAGTCACCTTTTACGGTATAGGCTGGATTGAGCTCTACACCAGCACGGCGTAGTGCTTGCTGGTAGCCTTGCGAACGGAAATGACACAAGGGTGCTGTGTCTGGTCCAGAAATTTGCGCGATACGATGATGGCCCATCTGAGTGAGGTAGTTAACCGCTTCAAATGCCGCTGTCAGGTTATCGATCTGGACTGTCGGTAGTTCGAGTTCAGGTGAATATTCGCAGGCCATTACCAAGGGTGGTAGGTTTTTCTGTTCAGGCTTGCTGACATCAAACGGCAGATCGGTGCCCAGTAATAGCATACCGTCTGCTTGCTTGGTAAAGACAAGATTCACGAATGAATTCTCGCGGTTTTTTTGTTGACCGCTATCACCTAATAAAACCAAATAACCATGTTCCATTGCGGCTTCTTCGATACCTCGAATAAGCTCACTGAAATAAGGGTCACAAATGTCTGGAACAATAGTGACGATGGTTTTGGATTCGTTTCGACGAAGATTTCTTGCTAGTGAATTCGGTGAATAACCAGACTCCATGACAGCTTGCTCGACTTTTTTTCGAGTTGATGCCGACACTTTTTCCGGGTTCATTAACGCACGAGATACCGTGGCTGTTGATACGCCGGCGAGCTGGGCAACATCCTTCATTGTCGCCATAGTTGCACTTCCTCTCTATGATTTCTCTCATAAAATTGCCGGAGGACCATAGCCAAAAAGGGCAGATACCTTAACCGACAAGCTCGCTATTGTAGGCATTTCTACATAAATTAAACATGCCTTTGATGGCATAAATTACATTCGGTATGTGATCTATCTCGCATTGCCTATTTTAAGTCAAATCTTGAGGCTCAACATCTATCGACCACCTAACTTTTTTGGCAAGAGGCAGTAATTGCACCATTGGCTTGGCTATATTCAGTAGCTGTTGCAAGGTTTTTCGATCGGGTGCTTGCAACAATAACTGCCAGCGGTAGCGCCCCGCTCGACGGGCTAATGGCGCAGGGTTTGGTCCCATAATGCACACATCTTGGTTAAACCTCGGGCTGGTTTCAAAGGTATTTCGCACTTGCTGTAAGAACTGTAGTACTTGGTCGTTGTCGTTCGATTCCGCCCGCATTAAGGCTAAATATGTGTAAGGCGGTAGCCATGCCTGTTTGCGTTCATTCAGCGCGGCGGAGGCAAAGCTGTCGTAGCCTTTGTGTAATAAATCTTGCAACAATGCATGCTCAGGGTGGTGCGTTTGTAACATGACCTCACCCGGTTTACTGGCGCGTCCTGCTCGGCCTGCAACTTGGATAAACAGTTGAGCTAATCTTTCTGACGCCCGAAAGTCATTACTGAATAATGCACTGTCGACATCAATTAAGGCAACCAGCGTCACGTTAGGGAAATGGTGTCCTTTCGCGAGCATTTGGGTGCCAATTAAAATTTGGTATTCGTTATTTTTGATCGCTTCTAGGTAGTTTTCTAACGACCCTTTACGACGGGTACTATCACGGTCAATCCGTACTGCTTTATATTCTGGGAATAAGGTCGCCAGTTGCTGCTCTAGCTGTTCAGTACCGACACCGACAGGGATCAGCTGCGTTGAACCACAGCCACCGCACTGCGGCATGATAGGACGTTGACCACCACAGTGGTGGCAGCGTAATTCCCCTGTTTGCTGGTGGAAGGTGTAGTGAATATCGCAACGTTGGCAATCGGCTAGCCAACCACATTCATGGCACATGATGGCAGGGGAAAAACCGCGACGGTTCAAAAATAAAATCACCTGATTGCCTGCTTGCAAGTGTTTACGCATTTGGGCGATCAGTGGTGCAGAGAGGCCTGATTCTAAGTACAGCCCTTTGATATCCAATACACCATGACGGGCTTTTTGTGCCACACCTGCACGTTGAGTCAAGGTGAGATGGTGGTATTTACCTGTTTTGGCATTATGTAGGCTTTCTAATGCAGGTGTTGCTGAGCCTAAAATAACAGGGATATTTTCTTTGTTGGCGCGTAATACCGCAATGTCACGGGCGTGATAGCGCAAGCTGTCTTGTTGCTTGTATGAGAGGTCGTGCTCTTCATCAACAATAATAATCCCCAGGTTAGCAAATGGGGTGAATAGCGCCGAGCGAGTACCTATGATGATACCAGCTTGATTATCGCGCCCGGCAAGCCATGCCGATAGGCGTTCGGTGTCATTCAAGCCTGAGTGAATAGTTTCTAGCGGGACATTGAAACGGCGTTTAAAGCGATTAATGGTTTGTGGCGTTAGGCCAATCTCTGGCACCAAAATCAACGCTTGTTTCCCCGCTGCTAACACAGGTTCTAATAAGTTAAGATAGACTTCTGTTTTTCCAGAGCCGGTCACGCCTTCTAGCAAATAACAGCCGTAATCAGGGTTACAGTTGACGGTGGCAATCGCCAAGGCTTGCTCTTCATTTAAGCGTGGCTTTTCTTCGGTGACTTCAAAATGTTTTAGCCAATTATTCAGCTTTGGTTGTTCTGTTTTTTCTTCGATCCAGCCTTTTTCAACTAAAGCTTTGAGCGTCGCAGAGCTAATCTCTTGCGCCAACAGGGCTTCATGGCTGGTTACGCCTTGCTGCAAGACCGTAAGCACTTGTACTTGGCGCGGAGCACGCTTAAGGTTAGTGAGTGGCTGGTTTTTTCCTGCTTCTGTTAATGCCCAGCTTTTTAACGCGGTAGGTGAGGCTTCTCGCCCTTTACGCAATAGGGCTGGCATCGCATTAGCTAAAGTATCCCCCAGTGGATATTGGTAATACTGGCTCGCCCATTTTAATAGACCAAACAGTGCTGGCGACCATAATGTTTCACGGTCGATAACCGTTCCGAGTGGTTTGATTTGTTCTCGCGGAAAATCGGAGTGGTCAGTCAGGGCCACGACAATGCCAATTAGATGCTGACGACCAAATGGCACGCGAACGCGACCACCAATAACAGGGTAGGTATTGGGCTTTATAAGGTAATCAAACGTTTTGTCCAGAGGTACTGGGAGTGCCACTTTGGCTATATCGAGCGTCATCGTAAACTGCAAATCCGCATTAGTTTAAGCGTAAATTAGAGAGGCAGTGTACCTTGCCTAACAAGGTATCCCAAATGCTTGATGAGAAGGTCATTAAAAAGGCGTATTCTACTTTTACTCGGGAATCAGCCATCATTAGTTGATCTGAGTAGTGTGATTGATTACTATACGCGACCTGAATTATCGCCTTGCGCGATAACTATTTTTTTAACGCGTGTGGTGCCCGGCTTTGGATCGGGAGAGCGACACGGCCTTTATTGAGGTTACCCCCATGAAAGTAGGTATTCACCCAGAATACAAAGCTGTAAGTGCTCGTTGCTCTTGCGGTAACGCGTTTGATTTTAACTCTACAATGAACAAAGACATCAACCTTGATGTTTGTGACAAATGTCACCCGTTCTACACTGGTAAGCAACGTCAAGTTAGCACTGGTGGCCGTATTGATAAATTCAACAAGCGTTTCGGTGCGCTTACAAGTAAGTAATTTTTACTTGATAAATACCGCCAAAAGGGACGCTATTGCGTCCCTTTTTGTTTTCTGCTATCTCTATTCCTACCTGAACTATCACGTCGCACTGGTAATATTCTGATTACATATGTGCAAACTCACCAGATTAAAACCACACTAAAAGTAATGCTATCTATTGGTTTTTAGAACAAAAAACCGATATGAAAAAATTGTGACACGCTTTCTACCCCTTTTTTCAATATTGTTAGCGAAAATCGCAATTCGATTGGCTCGACCAGCTTAGCTGAGCTAGGATTTTGACTCGCTATAGAATATGATCTGGCTCGCACGAATTCTAAGCTGGCTTCTTTTTATTACGCCAGATAATTGTTCAGCATCGTATTTTTACCCCCATTATCATCAGGACCAGAACATCATGTCTGAAGATTTTCGCCAACAAGCGCTTCATTACCACGCATACCCAGTTCCAGGCAAAACTGCTATTTCTCTGACTAAGCCTGCCGATACGGTAGAAGACTTAGCACTAGCGTACAGCCCGGGTGTTGCTGAGCCAGTGCGTGAAATCGCGCAGAATGCTGAAAATGTCTACAAGTACACAGGTAAGGGCAACATGGTTGCTGTTATCACTAATGGTACTGCGATTCTTGGCCTTGGAAACCTAGGTCCATTGGCATCAAAGCCCGTAATGGAAGGTAAATCGCTGCTATTCAAACGTTTTGCTGGATTAGACTCGATCGATATCGAAGTGAAGCACCGTACTATCGATGAGTTTGTTGATACGGTTGCTAATATCGCTGACACCTTTGGTGGTATTAACCTTGAAGACATTAAAGCGCCAGATTGCTTTGAAATCGAAAAACGCCTGATTGAGCGCTGTAATGTGCCAGTTTTCCACGATGATCAACATGGCACGGCGATTGTTACTGCTGCGGGTATGTTGAACGCGCTGGATCTACAAGGTAAAACAATCGAAGAGTCTGTGATTGTTTGTCTTGGTGCAGGCGCAGCCGCGGTTGCTTGTATGGAAATGCTCATCAAGTGTGGTGCACAGCGTGAGAAGATTTACATGCTGGATCGTAAAGGCGTGATCCATACGCGTCGTGATGATATTAACGAATACAAGCAACTATTTGCTAACAATACCGATAAACGTACGCTTGAAGATGTGATTGAAGGAGCGGATATCTTTGTGGGTGTTTCTGGTCCTGATTTATTGGCACCTGAAGCATTAAAATTAATGGCAGATAAACCTGTGGTATTTGCTTGTTCAAACCCAGATCCTGAAATTAAACCTGCGCTTGCGCATGCCGTACGTGATGATTTAATCATGGGTACGGGTCGTTCTGATTATCCAAATCAAGTGAACAACGTACTGTGTTTCCCATTCATCTTCCGTGGCGCACTGGATGTACGTGCTAGCCAAATTAACGATGAGATGAAACTGGCCGCAGTGAAGGCTATTCGCGAATTAGCGAAAGAGCCAGTACCGGCGGAAGTGTTAAAAGCTGCAGGTGTTGAGAGCTTGAGCTTTGGCCCTGAATACATTATTCCAAAACCAATGGACCCACGCTTATTACCTCGCGTAGCGAAAGCGGTTGCGGTTGCTGCGGTTGAATCAGGTGTCGCGCAAATCGAGATGCCTAAAGGTTACATGGAAAGTTAATGTAACCTATCTAGTTGAGTTGTAGATTACTCTAAAGCCAGCGGCATTCAGTGTTGCTGGCTTTTTGCTATGTGCGCCTTGCTGTAACGCTTTCTCGCAGTTGACTCACTCTGCTGGTTGTAAGCCTTGCACCATGAGTAGATCAAAGCTTGCAGCCCCAGAGAAGAAGGCCATACCTGCTAATATAATCATTAACATGTATTTTCCACCGATCAAACACATGCCTATTGTGTTAATGACAGAATCTAACATATACCACCTCACCTATTATTGGTTAATAAACAAACGACCGAGGAATATCCGTATTACATCGTATATATCTTACACAAGCATTGTATTAATTGTTCAATAAGGCTAATTGATTACGAT
>NZ_NOIF01000091.1 GCF_002265265.1 Photobacterium sanguinicancri | reverse complement strand
AAAAATTATGTTTAGTCGTATTATCATAGATAAGAGAATATATACTGACACTTAAAATATAACTTACCATTTTGCGCCAAACATATTACTATTGTACGATAGCCATCGCACTTAGCCTTTGATTACAAGATGAAATAAACAGATAAGGTCCAGACTTGTCGAGCAAAAAACACAACACATTACCGATGATCCGTACCGAGTACACTCGCATATTAATCGAGGTGTTTGCAGCGAATGGTATTGATGCCAATAAGCTGCTAGAACGATCGGGCTTACCACCCGATCTACTCAGAAGTAACCAAGATTACCTGCCCGTGGAACCTGTGAAGCATTTGATTTATCTACTGTCCTATCAGGTTGATAATAACAACTTCAGTAAATTGCTTCGCCTGGCTTTTAGACAGCATATTATTCCATCTATATTGGGGCAGTTTGATACGGCCAACACTGTTCGTGACGCACTTATTCAAGCGATCACTGTTTTTTCATCTGACTCTCCGGGTAGTCAAATAACAGTCGAAGAAAGCCATGGTCGATTTTGGTTTTGCCGAGGCGCTAGCTATGAAAAATCACCCTACTTTATTTGGGGTGAAGTGTTTGCGATCCTCTATACCATTGAATTGATTAGTGCTTTAACTCAGTCTGATTGGCATCCGGATCAAGTTAAAATCCAGCACACGAGCACAGAAGCTGTTGAGTCTGCTATCGGGCAGCAAGCCCAGTTATTTATTGGCCATGATAAGACGGCAATATTGATTAACCCTGATGTGCTGAACACTGAGCTTAAACTTTGTCCATCCAGTATCAATCGTAAAAAAGAGCTAGTTGAGTGGCACAGCAGTTTCAGCGATAACGTTTTTACTGCGCTACAGCCTTATGTAAAAGAGTGCTCACTCACGATTGATCAAGCGGCGAAGCTACTGAAGATGTCATCGCGTACACTACAAAGGCGCTTGAAAGAAGAAAAAACAACCTTTAGGCAGGTTAAAGAAAGTCTCATGCTATCAGCATCCTGCGAGCTAATGAGACAAGGTTACTCACTAACCCATATCGCAAATCAACTGGGCTATAAAAATATCTCACACTACTCTCGCGCATTTAAAAAAGTCACAGGACTTCCCCCTAAGTCATATAAAAAATCATTACTGGGAATTGATTAACGATGCAGTCTTACTAATGATTAAATTTCTTATTATCCACCAACTAAACTGTCATTATTCTTTATTTTCAGCATAACTATAAACTTACCATATTACGCCATGATATTTTTCTACCACATGAATACCTTCCAATAAAATGACTATTTAGGCAAAGTAAAAAGACACACTATCAATAGCTCCTAATCACTGTAGGTATTAAAGATGAGTTCGACTGAAAAAAAATTTGGCTTCAACACTCCCCAACGTTTATTTGTGGGTTACACTCTCGCGGTGTTAGTCGACTTAACCGTACTTAACTTTTTTGATGAGTATTGGGAATATGTCAATATAGAGTCTTTTACCATTTCACTTGCTGCAGCGATATTATTACAGCTTCTTTTGAAGTTATCGATTGGTGCAGAACATAGGGTTGCAAATTATTTTAAAACAAAGCCTGGTACTTCAGCCAAAGTATACCGAGGCTTAAGCACCTATGTTATTTTAGTTGGTAGTAAATTCATTATGTTAGAAGCAATTAACGTGCTATTTGGCGATAAAGTTTCTTTTAGTGGACCATGGAATGGTGTGGTTGCTTTCTTTGCTGTCGTCTTTACTATCCTGATAGCCGAGGTCATCGTATCGAAAATCTATTTCGCGCTAAGTGATCAGGAAAAAAGTGCTGAACAAGCTTAATCTGGCGCTTAAACTGAAGTGAATCGAGTGTAAAGTCGAGCTTAAAGCGCATAGCTAATATACGTATCTAGCGCTTTAAGTGAGGCATTCCTATAAGGCATTAAATTCATAAGATGTTTTGAGCACAGTTGTACTTGCTGATTGAGAGCGAATGTAGAAATTACCATTAGGAATTAACATATCCATTAGCATGTTGGTATTTGATGCTGTTATATAAGATTTCTCAACATCATACTGCATTGTCCCCTCACCAGTACCAACAACAATAAGCGTGCCTGCCTCTAGATCCTTTTTCATTTCTGCTTGTTGAGCAACCGTAAATTTTGCAATCCCATTATCAATACTATTTAAGGTATATGTAATATTCATATCGATTGATAGTGTTTTACCAACACCAGCTGGCACAACTAGAGGCGCTTTAAGTGATAGACTCTCGCCCACTTTTACGCTGTGATGATTAAGTGCGTTGCCTTTATAAAGTTGAGCAAAACTCGATACTAGGCTGTTCTTTAATTCTTCCGTTAGGTCGACGCCATCGGCAGATAAGAAAATGACATCACCATTAGCATGGTGAGAACCCGTTATTCTTAGTCCTTCCATGGAACCAGAATCAGCTGTCGTTTCTACCATGTCGGCACCATTGAGCGAGAAAAAACGCTGGTCTTTACTGATATAAGATTCAATGGAATATTGGCCATTACTGTCTGTTGTTCCAGTTGCAACTGTTTGTACTTTTAGGCTTTTATTAATCATCTTTACCGGGAAGTGATCACGTACATTCCTTGGTAAGGCGTTTTTATCTCCTTCAAGGCTCATTTCTACATCAACAATTGTTTTTGTATCAATCGTCATCACTGAGTTTGCTTGGTAGCCTAAGTTAAAGGTTATTTGCTCTTGGGCGAACAGGGGAAATGCGATGAACAGCAGCCATAACGATCTCATAACGTTCCTTTGATAACTTTATCAGGCCGGTCCCTCTGGGTAACCCTTACGGATCTACGTCACCAACCTGACCTTAGATAGTCATTCATGGTAATACCAATAGGTAAACGTAATCTCTGCATCTCTTGTACTTTGGAGTCGACAACATAGTAATACTCTGCCATTTCACATCTTACATAATGTTATCAAACAGCCCTCGAACAGTTAAAAATCACTGTTGCAGTACAGAAAAAAGGCGCCTAAATGAAATTTAAACCACAGGAGCAAGCTCAAACCTGATTAGTTTTCGCTTAATGATTTATTTTCTTGGTTTGTTCCAACTTAGCTGCGACAATCCATAGGTTATTCTCATACCCTATATGGCTAATTATGAAACTTTTAGTTCGCAACCTTGCGCGCGCAACAACTGAGCACGAACTGCGTGTTCTTTTTTCTACTCATGGCTCTGTTGCTGAATGTACTCTAGTGCTAGACCAAGAGACGGGTCACTCTAAAGGCTTCGCGTTTGTTGAAATGCCTAATGAAGATGAAGCAAAAGCAGCGTTAACAAGCTTGAACATGACAAGTGTTGCTAAAAACAAAATTCGCGTTAAGCGTGCTGAAGGCTAATCGACTTCCGGTCTTTCCCTTTAAGCAAGAAGCCAGCTACAGTAATGTGCTGGCTTTTTTGTTTCTGTCGGCCTTATCTAATATCAATCTGGGTAAGTAAGTGGTTAGGTTAGGCTAAACCACCCGCCCCTTTTGCTGACTGCTCACTGTTTTCAACTAATATCGCGGTAGCACTGCGCTTCAATGCGTCCCATTCGGCATCTTCGACATAGATACCATCGTGCCATGCGTTTTGCTGAGCTATTGAAAAAGACGTTGCTTCAACATGCGTACAATAACCTGCCGATATACCTTGAACATCAAAATCTTTAATCGATAGCTGAATTGTCATGTTATGAACACTATCGGGGGTAGCATCAGCATCAGACAAAAAAAGTTCGGGGGCAACGCAACCGCGGTTGAGTACATACAATGTCCATTTAGGGCCACTCCCATTCTCCCATTTAGCGGTACAGGCTATCCCTTTAGCCGCCAATTTCACGAGTTCACTGTAAGCTAACCACCGGTTGTGGCAGTTTTTCAGTTCAATCGTTAGTAGGTTACCGCCAATCATTTTTTCAACAGCATAATCCATCACAACAGGTAAGTGGCACGCTAAGCTGCAGTTATGTAAATCCACTTCGATAGTGCTTTCGTCAAGCAGTAATATATCCGCTGGGCAATCCGCCTCATGTCCCATGTACGCACTCGCGTTATTGAAGTGTTGAACCCCGTGTAAACCAACCATTTGTAAATCGGCGACCATGCTGGCAATAACATCACCCTCACCACACGAACGGCGCATTCCAAGAAAGGCTTTATGTACCACCGCAACTAATTCATTGTGAGAAACAATCATCAGCGTGTCCCCCCGCGCAATTGTTCCGACTGCCGTGGTGCAGATAGAACGTCTTGTTGAGATAGTACTTCTTGCCTAGATAGCTCGTCTTGGCTCGGTAGCAATGGAAATAGCCACTGTTCTTGGAAAGTCGGCTTTGATAGGTCATCTAACAAGGGCGCTCCTTGAAAAAAAGTCACTCGTACCCAACGATCAGAACGCGGATCAAACTTAGTCGCACCAAAGACTGCCAGCTTACAACGCAGCAGGTGCATAGGTAATGACGCTTGGTGCAATACATTCATTTGAATATCTCCCATCGCTTTATTGCCTAAGGTCCACACCCGGCGAGCAATGGCGCGAAACTGTGGTTGATGCACTAAAAATTCAGCCAAGGATTGCTCAGAGGGTTGCGTTAATAAGGCCTGATATAACCTGTAAACTTGGTGACCAATATCGAGGGGGAGCTCCCTTTCTTCACCCATTTCTGCGCCACGAACGCCTAATCTTGGCTCTTCTTTATCTTGCGATCGATACCAGAACCAGTAGATGTTTTCACCCTGTGTGAAGTCGGTATCAATCGCCCAGCGATAATGCGCTTCAAGGATGGCAATAAAATCTTGGATCTGCTTACCACTGGGTAATGAAAGGGTTTCGTCGCAGTTCATGTCACCTTGATAGGCATCCACCAATTCTGGATAGAGCTCCATCAAGCACGTGAGTACAATCTCTTGAGCCTCTAAACTCATGCGTAGCGATTGTTCAACAAGGTGCTGCCATGTTTGGCTTTGTGCAATGATAGTTTCGAGATTATTCTCAAACGCTTCCAAGTCGATTACAGCCGCAATATTCAGCTGCTTTTGGTATTCATTAATGGTCACAACTTGCTCTAGGTGCAAAATCGCTTTTTGTATTAATTTCTGTAAATACTCATATTTCTCTGACTCAGCAGGACATGCAAGTACTTCAGATAATGCCGCTTCGCGCGTCGTCATCCACTGATCAACAATTCTCGGATGATTAATAAGGTAAGGCGCCATCCCTAACCCTGTTGCATTCCCCACCCCTAAATAGCGTTGTAGAGCGCAATGTAAGGTAATAGCTTGATCACCCCCTTGCTGTTTCGCTAAATAATTCACCCAATCTAAACTGAATTCTCGCAGCAGATAAACTGCACACATTTGCGCGCTAAACGACTGATTAAAATCAGGGTTGTTCTCAAGCAACTTAAAGTCTGCAATACCGAACTTACCGTTTCCATAAACAGCGGTTGTACGAAGGATGTACCCGACTTCCGCCAGTGCCTTAGGATCAGGTTGCACCCCAGTCGCTAAATGGCTCACAATATGTTCAAACACACGGACACTTTTATTTGCTCGCGCTAATACCAAGACAGTATTAGGGTTACGCCCCGCTTCTTGCAGCGGCACATTTGCCCTTAAACGCTCTAACAAGCTTACATCGACACCACCTTTAATCAGCGCAAAGGTGACATCCCACTTTTCAGCAATCACTCTGTCATTGCGTTCGTCATCTGCAATCTGATCGCAAAATACAACGAGGTGGTACACATGATTAGGCGTTGCCAGTTTATAAATAACATAGCCAAAACCTTGTGGGCATAACTGCCATTCATGCTTTGTCACTCGCCATTGCTGTTGTGCCATTTTCCGAATCATAGTTCTAACAAAACTGATCCGAGTTTGGTGCATAGCCCCTAGCCTTTCAGGTGCCATAACCACGTCTGCGCTTCGCATTAACGCTGTAGTGTTAGTAGAACGATGTGCATCCATTTTGCTCACCACCATGTAGTTGTAGAGTGTTCAACGTTTAAATTAGGGCGAGAACTTCCGCCCTGTTTATTGTCGTGACTGATGTATATTCACCAGTTCGATGAAATGCGCGCATGCCAGCCATGCACGTGCTTAATTAAGTCCTTGGTCTTTTGCCATCTTCATCGCGATCTGTGGCGCGTTCCAGAGCGATGGCAGCAAGATTAATGAAACAGGGACAGCAGTAATAACAATGAAAGATTGCAGTGCAGAGATACCGCCAGAGCCGAGGGAGATCAATATCAGTGCTGTCACCCCCATCATCACCCCCCAAAATGTTCTGATGACTGGATTAGGTTCAGTTTCACCACTCACAACCACACTGATGGTGTATGTCATGGAGTCACCTGTCGTCACAATAAAGATCGTTGTTAAAATCAAGAATAAGATAGAGGTCATCATTGGAAATGGTAGCTGCTGAGTCACCGCCAGTAATGCGCCAGGTAAATTAAATCCTTCAAACGCTTTACTCACACTGCCTGGATCTGCGATTTCAAATGCCAAGCCAGAGCCACCGACAATGGTGAACCAAAAGCAAGTCACAAATGGAGCAATAATACTGATGATGGTGATGATTTGGCGGATGGTGCGGCCGCGTGAGATACGCGCAATAAAGATTGCCATCATAGGGCCATAGCCAAGGAACCAACCCCAGAAGAATACCGTCCACCAGCTTAACCAGCCTTCATCACCGCGATAGGTCGCCATGGGAATGAAATTATCTAACATGCTACCAACACCTTGGATGTAGCCATTAAATATAAAGTTAGTCGGGCCAAAAATGAGCACGTAAATCATTAGTGCCATTGCTAAAATGACGTTGTAGCGGCTAAGCATTTGCATACCACGATTCAAACCGCTCAGAGCTGATAGGGTATAAAGTGCAATCGCAAATAAAATGATGATGAGTTGAGTCGTAAACCCATCTGGAATATCAAACAACACATTAAGTGCATAGCTTACTTGTAGGCCAAGGAAGCCGATTGGCCCTATCGTGCCTGCTGCTACGGCAATAATACAACACGCATCTATGATAGCGCCGATGTTGCCTTTAAGTGCTCGCTCTCCTAATACTGGGTATAACAAAGTGCGGGGTTTAAGCGGTAAGCCTTTATCGTAGTGAAGGTGCATAACTACAATTGACGTTAAACTGCCGACGATCGCCCAAGCAAGGAACCCCCAATGCATGAAAGACTGCGATAACGCATTAACCGCACCTTGCTGTGGGTTTTCTTGTGGGCCATATAGAGGCGGTGGTGTAACGAAATGGGCGATAGGTTCAGCGGCTGCCCAAAATACCCCACCACCAGCCAGTAGGGTACAGAAGATGATTGCCATCCAGCGAAAGCCGTCAATTTCAGGCTCGGCAAGGCCACCCAAAATGACTTTGCCTGTTCGCCCTGCTGCCAAGCCAAGACCAATAAGAAAAGTCAGAAGTAGTAGCATTTGCCAATACGGACCAAAGATTTTTACCGACCATGCAAACCCGGTATTAACGAGAGTTGATAATAAATCTGCATCAAAAACAGCAATCGCTACAAAAAGTGCGATAAAGCCGCCACTATACCAAAACGCGGGGTTATCTAGCCCCAGCTTTTCAGATGTCGATTTCGAGGTGTTCGTTCGTGTGTGTTCACTTGCAATTTTGTTCGTGCTCGCGTTCATACGATTACTTAAATCAGACATACTCTGACTCCAGAGGTTTTTGTAGCAACCAGCCATTCAGTGGCTACAAGAGGTATGTTTAACACCTGCTCTATTCTTATTGTGTTGAGCTAAGTATTTAAGTGCATTACTTGTTCATCAAAACCTTTTCCATAAAAATCTTATTTTCATCAAAGCCCTGTTTAACCAAAATATTAGCTTACTGGTTCAAGCCCCTCGCTGAGGAAGTTAAACCAATTTTCACCCAGTACTTTCCCGGCCTCCGCTTCACTGAATCCATGCTGGATTAATCCGTTATAAATATTCTCCATTCCCGCACTGCCGCAGAACCATGGTAGTGCATCGGGCCAACCAGCATTGCTTGCTGAGCCTTCGCCATAATCCATCGTTTTCGACCAACGACCATTACGCATCCATTGCAAAACCGCTTGGGGCTGGTTTAAACATAGATCACTACCAATACCTAGGTGTTCTATCCCGACCATATCTGCCGTTGTTGCCACCATTTGGCAGAAGTCATCCAAAGTGCATTGGCTGCCATTCGGCAAATGGAACGGATATAAACTAAAACCAATTAAGCCATCGCGAGCAGTTAAGGCTTTAATAACGGTATTCGATTTATTACGCAGAGCATCATGAGCAAATGTTGGATTTGCATGGCTAATACATATAGGACGCGACGATAAATCTATCGCTTCAAGGGTCGAGCGTTCAGCACTGTGTGACATGTCGATAATCATGCCGACGCGGTTCATTTCTTGGATCGCTTGTTTACCGAAACGGGTAACGCCAGTGTCATTTTTTTCATAACACCCCGTCGCCAGTAGACTTTGGTTGTTATAGGTCAGCTGCATAATCAGCAAACCTTGCTGGCGCATGACTTCAATCAAACCTATCTCGTCATCGATAGGTGAGCAGTTTTGCGCCCCAAGGAATACCCCAACCTTGCCTGTAGATTTCGCTTGCTCAACATCCGCCATTGAGTAAATGGGCATGATTAAGTCAGTATTTTGCTCAAATCGTAAATTCCACTCAGCAAAGCGAGTCAGCGTTTCGCGGGCATTTTCGTGATACACCACAGTGGCATGCACGGCTGTAATGCCACTGGCTTGCAGGGTTTGAAAATACTCACGGTCCCAATTGCAGTACTGCAATCCATCAATCACAATCCGTTGTTGATACATAGTTGCTCCTTAAACGATGTTTTAACTCGGTAAATAGGCAAGTTCAGTACTTACCTATTATCAGACCGTTTGAATAAGTCATTCCCTTGTATCGAAACGCTTAATAAGGGCGTTGGTATGCAGTTTTTACTACGGTATAGAATTCTTTTGCATACTGGCCTTGCTCTCGTGGACCAAAACTCGACTCTTTACGGCCACCAAACGGCACATGGTAATCCGTACCTGCCGTTGGTAGGTTCACCATCACACAGCCTGTTTGCGCCTGTTGTTTGAACATTGCACTGGTACGTAAGCTTTGGGTAATAATGCCGCCCGTTAAGCCAAAACGAGTGTCATTGGTGGTCGCAATCGCTTCTTCTAAGTTCGCCACGCGGATCACACAGGCCATAGGAGCAAACACTTCTTCTTGGTTCACTTCCCAGCTGTTTTGTGTATTCAAAAATAAGGTTGGCGACATGTAATAACCTTCATGTCGGAGGCTCAAACGCTCGCCACCGCAGGCTAACTCAGCCCCACTTTGACGCGCTTTATCAATCCAAGCGAAGTTAGATTCAAGTTGATTACCATCCACTACTGGGCCCATAAATACGCCGTCTTCTAACGCATGGCCGACTTTTAGTGCGCCTATTCGTTTAATCAAGGCTTCAACGTAAGCATCATGAATACTGTCCATCACCACTAAACGCGATGATGCAGTACACTTCTGGCCAGCACCTGAAAATGCCCCCGCAATAGTGGCTTCGACCGCCGTCTGAATATCGGCATCATCAGCAATCACCAAGGCATTTTTACTGCCCATTTCCAACTGGCAACGAACAAAATTAGGCGCTGTTGCCGCAGCAACTTTGCGGCCGGTATCAACGGATCCTGTAAAACTGACACCGTTAATATCTTTAGAGTTAATAAGGGTATTGCCCACTTGCGAGCCACTACCAAGTACTAAGTTAAACGTGCCCGCAGGTAACCCTTGGCGGTGAATAATCTCAGTCAGTGCCACTGCACTGGCTGGGGTTAAATTGGCAGGCTTCCAGATGACGCTATTACCAAAGGCTAACGCTGGTGCAATTTTCCAAGCTGCCGTTGCCGTTGGGAAATTCCACGGTGAAATAATCGCAATCACACCCACCGCTTCACGCGTCACTTCAACCGATACGCCAGGGCGAACGGACTCGGCGTTGTCACCAATTTGGCGTAACACTTCTGCGGCAAAATACTGGAAGAACTGCCCTGCGCGGTAAATCTCACCGCGGCCTTCTGCAAACGGCTTACCTTCTTCAGTCGCCAGCAAGGTGCCTAATTCATCACAACGTGCAATTAATTCATTGCCAATCGCCTGAAGCACCGCTTGCTTACGTTCAATGGGGGTTTTTTCCCATTCTGGCTGAGCATGTTTTGCAGCCGCGATTGCTTGCTGAACTTGTGCTTCACTTGCTTGCGCATAATCACCGATGTTTTCACTAATATCTGACGGGTTTATGTTAGCAACCGTACTGATCCCTGATTGCCATTCACCAGCAATATATAGTGAGGTTTCTGGTTGAACATTCTGTAATTGAGTCATCATTCTGTCCTTGTACCTAATACTTGATAAACAACGGCTGCACCTGAAATCTGGCAACCTTGATTACGTTGTTGAGTTTGGATTACACCATCACGCTGTAGGATCAGTTGCTGCCGCATACACCACAAATTCCACCAACATTTCTTCACGCGCCAACCCAGCAACAACGATGGCTGCTCGATTTGGATAAGGCGCATTGAAATATTCGGCATACACATTGTTAACGGTTTTGAGGTATTCACGATCTGTCACGTAAATCATCACTTGCAACACTGAATCTAATGATTCGCCTGCACACTCCAAAGTATGGATCAAGTTGCTAAAGGTTTGGCGAGTCTGTGCTTCAATGCCCCCTTCAACAACGGCACCCGTTTGATCAATCGGGATCTGCGCAGTATAAAGCGTACCATTATTGATAATTGCCCACTCCAATGGGGCTTTTGATGCAAACAAAGAGGTCTTTACTGGGTGTTTTTTATTATGAGCATTCATGTTTTAATTCAACCGTGTAACGACAATGTTTCAGGATGGTTAAATACTGCCCTTTGACACTTGATAAATCTAACGGTAAATTTTGTACGAATGATAATAAAAACTTATCACCTTGCGGGAAGTTAGGTGAATAAAGGCTTCACAAGGAATAATCGCCTATGAGTATAAAGCTTCAACAATTGAAACATTTTGTGTTAGTGGTTGAAGAAGGCGGATTTCGGGCCGCTTCACATCGAGCAAACCGCTCACAAGCAGCACTTTCAACCTCAATAAAAGAACTAGAGAAGATATTAGGGCAATCACTATTTGAAGCAGGTAACAAATCAACTTTAACGCCATTTGGAACAATCTGCTTACCTAAAATTATTCAGTTTCTTAATGTTTACAATGCATTAAACAATGATTTGCGTGCAGCTGCTGCTGGGCAGCAAGGTCGAGTACGCATTGCCAGCGTACCTTCTGTCGCGGCTAAACTGATACCAAGTGTGCTAGGTGCGTTTAGTGAAAAGTACCCAAGTGTAGAGGTCAGTTTGATAGACGATAATGCCGCAGGGGTCGAAGCTCGATTACTCTCAGGTGAAGTCGATTTAGCCTTGGGGAATTGCTCGGAACTGGAAGAAGATGCGATTGATTTTACTGCCTTGATTTCAGACCCTATCGGCGTGGTCTGTTTACGTGATAATCCAATCGCCCAACAACCAGAAGGGATTGAATGGAAGACATTGTTACAACTGCCATTCATTCGCAACGGGACATGTAAGTTATTGGATCCAACCCCTGCACGGACTTTGAGTGAACAAGCGCTCTACTCGGTTGAAAATATAACCTCGCTATTCTCGGTACTAGAATTGGGCATTGGCGTCACAACGCTACCTAAACTGGCCTTTCCAACCAATGAAACCCGCTTGGTTTGGATCCCACTGATAGACCCACCACTTAAGCGTCAGATTGGTATTTTTCGATTGAAAGACCGCACTATTTCACCACAGGCACAGGCCTTTCACGATTTGTGCATTGCGTACTTGAACTACGATGGCATGAGCGATAGTCCAAGCGCTTAAACATTGGAGAACGCTGACCCTGATATCACCATTTAGCTATTGCCAATGACAAAGATCTTTCTTTAATTTTCGGTTTTGGTTAACTGGTTTAATTAGCGCATGGTCACCAGCTTCAAACTTCATCATCCATCGCTTTCTCACATCACTAATATGCGATTTACTTCGTATTTTTATAACAAACTTCAGCTTTTGGGTATTGTCAGTCATAATTTTATATACATACCGCAACGCTGACATTGATAGACAGCCTTACAAAACAGTTTCTGAAAAAACGTACGTTTAACTCTTTTCACCTCAGAATGCTGACAAGACATTCATTCACCTTTTATATCTCTAAACCATATTCCAACGTACTACTACCCGTTGGCACTAGCATACTGACTACCTAACCCACAAACAGAATGGCACACTGTAAAAATCAAAGCAACCCAAAATCTCTACTTAAATTTTATCGTTGCTTCCATATAGAAATAAGCCATTGATAATTAAAGATTTAAAATAAGCCCCTTGAACAAGGGGCTTGATGGCGAGCTATACGGCTGGAGCCGGTTTATCTGTCACTTTTGGCTCATCGCCGTCTGAATATGGTGTTAAGTGATCGTATTTCTCAGTCAGGTGATCTTGCACCTTCTGATGATACGCACCGTTTAGCTTATAGAAGCGGAAGTAGATAATTAGCGCTATCGCAAAGAAGAAAGTCGGTAACGCAATCATGATGCACTGCATACCAAAGATAGTATCTGCACTTTGCTCAACATTCGGAATGTAGTTCACTGCAGTTAACGCAATACCAATAAAGAAAGCAGCAAATGCAGAGCCAGCTTTAACCACTAGAGTTTGAACCGAGAACGCGATACTTTCACAGCGTACACCTAACTTGTACTCACCGTAATCGACCGTATCTGCCACCATGATAACGTTTAGTACCCAGAACAAGGCTGTTCCAATTTGCAGCAAAATACCGGCTGTAGATATTAGTAAAACACTTTGCTGATCGTATAAGCCAACATAAATCAGTACCAAGCTACCTAAAATCGGGAAACCCGATGCGCCAGCCCATAACATACGGCGTGAGAAGATTTTCGCGAGTTTAGGGAACAATACCAGCGTAATAAGATTCGCGATGCCAGCGTATGCCATATAGTACGGGAACAGCTCTTCATTACCCACCACATAAGTGAAGTAGTAAACCGCAAACGCCATAATAATGTTTGTAGCAAGGTTATAGGATAATGCCATACACAATACGCAGCTTAGTTGGCTGTTTCTATAGATCAGTGACACCATTTTTTTGAGCGAGACTTTCTCTTCAACTTTAGTGCTATCCAACTGCGCGGTAGAGTAACGTTCGTTCACATTACGGAGCGTAATAAAGGTAGAAATCGCAAAGCAGACTATTAACATTAGGCTAAACATCTGAAATCCAAAACCTTTATCATCACCACCAAAGTAGTTAATCATAGGCATGGCTATAGCTGCCGTTACAATCCATGCAAGGCTTGCAAAAAAACGAGGATAAGGAACTAACTCTTCACGCTCACGTTTATCCAGTGTCAGTGTTGGCACTAATGACCAAAACGGAATATCCATTAAGGTGTAAGTCATGCCCCATAAAATGTAGGTAACAGCAGCGTAAGCAATTAGCCACGGGCCTTCAAAATAGTGGGCAGTAAACAGCATATACAGCACAATAGAGTTGGTAATTGTGCCAATTAAAATCCAAGGCTTAAATTTCCCCCAACGCGTTCGGGTATTATTAACCACCCACCCCATAATAGGATCATTAACAGCATCCCAAATACGCGCAACTAAGAAAATTGTACCAACAACGCCAGCAGAGATACCCACGACATCGGTATAGTAAAACATGAGATACATATAAACGATGGTGATAGCAAAATCTTTACCAAATGCGCCGAAACCGTAGCTCAGCTTGGTGTTCATTGAAACACTCATTGCAGCTCCTTTAGCCTTTTTTATACTCAGGCCATAAATAACCTGAGCATAAAAAGACATCATTCCATTTAATTCACGTTAATGTTAAGTAATGGTTGTTGTTATTATTTTTATCTGGTGAGTCTCTGTTTATTGATGAACCCAAGCAGGTAACCAACCTTCATGCGCTGCAATCAAATCATCGACTAGCGCATAAATTTCTTCTAGTCCTAAGACAGCGGCGGTATGTGGGTCCAGCATCGCTGCGTGGTAAATACGATCTTTATTTTCGGTCAGAATAGCTTCTGTCAGTAATGTTTGAACATTTATATTGGTCTGCATTAATGCCGCAAGGTGATTAGGTAGCGTCCCGACTTTTGTTGGTTGAATACCGTTAGCATCCACTAAGCAAGCCACTTCGACACAGCATCCTTGTGGTAAATTATCAATAAGACCTTCATTTTTCACGTTGCCGTAAATAACACTCGGGGTATCAGTCCAAATCGCATTCATAATTATACTGGCGTACTCATGTGATTCTTCTACATCTATACGTTCAGCCTTTTTGTATTCTTCTAAATCTTGCTTCCAGTTTGCAATTTGCTCTACACAGCGCTTTGGATATTCATCTAACGGCACTTTGTAGCGTTCAATCAGATCAGGGCGGTTAGGCTTAATAAAGTACGGAGTGTATTCTGCAAAGTGCTCCGATGATTCAGTCACGAAATAGCCCAGCTTTTTGAACATTTCGTAACGAACAAGATTTACACAACGACCAGCATGGTAGATCCCAGGTTTAGGCGCTTGACCACTTTCGAAGGCCGTTAATAAATCAGGATAAATATCAACATACTCACCCTGCTCATTTTTCTTCTCTAGCGTTAGGTAGTAAGCCATGTGGTTAATACCAGCACAGGTAAAACGAAGGTCGCGATAATCTATCTCTAAGTCACGAGCAAGCTCTTCCGCTGTACCTTGTACTGAATGACAAAGACCAACTTGCTTTATATTGGGGTATTTTGCGTACATAGCCCATGTATTCATTGCCATTGGGTTGACGTAGTTCAGCATGGTTGCATCTGGGCAAACATCGGTCATATCTTCACAAACTTGCCATAGATGCGGGATAGTACGCAGTGAGCGCATGATACCGCCAGGGCCCAAGGTATCAGCGATAGTTTGCTCTAAACCATGGCGCTTACAAACTTCAAAGTCGGTAACCGTACAGGGTTCAAACCCACCGATTTGAAATGCAACCACAACAAAGTCGGCATCCTGCAGAGCTTCTTTTTGATTAAGGTGGCAAGTAATAGTCCCTTCGGCACCAGCAGATTCCATCAACTTGCTAACAACAATATGAGACTCTTCAAGGCGCGTCTCATCAATATCCATTAAAGCAATTTGTGCGTGTTTAAGTGCTGGCTTGTGGAATACATCGCCAAGAATGTTCTTAACGAAAATAGTCGAGCCTGCCCCTATGAAAGTAATCTTTGGCGTGTTCATGCAGTTTGTATCCTTCAATATCTGTAACTATCGTAATGTGATGATTAAACATTACACGCCTTTAAGCGCCTTTTTCGTCTCGGTAAATGATATCGCTATCCTGTTTTCTCATATTTATCACTGGTGAAAACAAAATATGAGGAAACAGGACAAAAAGGCATAATTTAATGAGTTTTTCGGATATCAAGCCAAGCTAAAAGTAGAGATTGTTACCGTCATCTCAGATTAGAATTTATACCCAAGGGAAATATTCACTCTGTGACAAATACCCGGAATCAAATGAAGGACTTTGATAGAACAGCCACATATGCTATTTCCTAAGGTGCTGAGATGAAGCCGCCAAAAAAAAGTGTCTTATTTGTTACGACGCAAGACAACGATTCACCCGAAAGTGTTTCTATCAGTCCGTTATCGCTTTATTCTTCATACGAGAAAATAGACATTGAACTTAGACGCCCACACGATATGCCGGGGTATCATTGGCACGGACAAGTCGAAGTAAATATCCCATTCGGTGGCGATGTGGAATACATCATCAATGGCAGCCCTATCGTTTTAAAAGATGGTCATATCGGGCTATTTTGGGCGTCTATTCCTCATCGGCTGACCAACCCTGGAAGCTGTCATAATATGGGGATCATTAACATTCCTATTCACCACTTTTTATCGTGGCCTCTTAACAGGGAATTTGTAAATCAAATAACGCATGGCGCCGTTTTACATTCAGATGAATCTTCGCTAGTGAGCGAATTTGAACTTAAGCGATGGGAAGATGAAATGATGCATCAAGCTGAAAGTCGTCAGCAATTAGCCGCCGACGAAATAAGTTTGATGCTAAAGCGGTTGTGCCTTACAGGCTGGTCGCAGATGCTCACTAACCGCAAAGACAAACCAACGCAAAATGGGGTTTCTAAACATTCACAGTTTTATGTCAGTCAAATGCTAGAGTACATAGCCACTCACCATGATACACCGCTGACGGTTAGGCAAATTGCCGACCATGTAGGGCTACATGCCAATTACGCTATGGGTATTTTCCAACGTATGATGCAGCTAACCATTAAGCAATATATTACGGCTATGCGCATCAACCATGCTCGCGCCCTACTCAGTGATACCGAACGTACAATTTTAGATATCACACTTACCGTTGGTTTTAATTCCAGCAGTCGCTTTTATCAAACATTCCAAAGCTACCTAGGAGTAACACCTACCCAATACCGTAAGCTAAGCCGAAATGATCACCGCTGGGCACTAAAGGAAAGTAGCCCTAACTTTCAGATATAAAAGCGAAAGGAACTAACCATCAGAAATCAACTTACTGATGGCTTTATTACCAAGGTGTTGTAGTGAATGTTACAAGCCGTCTTTGAGCGTAAATTGACCATCAACGAAGGCTTCATCATTCTTTGGGATAGTTACTGCGTAGCCGATTTTGCAAAATTGGTTAACGCCTTACTCACTTTTTCAATAACAGCATCACAGCCTCTAATATTGTGTCTGTTTACCAAATATTGTGGGTCATTGTAAGTTAGCCAAACTTGCTTATTTTCATCTTCAGTCACAATCACTTTCTGCGGCAAGTCAATTGCGACACCTTGGCTACACGCCATAAGAGGTGAGCCCACTTTAGGGTTGCCGAATATCACTAACTGAGTTGGGCGCAACGTTACCCCCACCTTTTCGGCCCTTTGTGCATGGTCGATACGCGCAAAAATAACCATTCCCTTTTCTTGCGCGACTTTCTCAAATTTATCTGCTGTCTCGTTCACACTGAGACTGCTTTTAAGTGTAATCAACCCATTATCAGCATTTGCGGTTGTACTCAGCACAAAAGCAAGGACTCCTCCTATAAAGTATTTACCCATCATAACGCTCCCGTACATCCGATGATTAACTATAGAGAATAGTGAAAGCATAGAAGTGAACGGTTAAATAACCAAAGTCAGATCTTGTTGTGAACATAAACACTGCGATTTATGGTGACTCTTCCATTAACAGTTTAATTCCAAGCCCAACCAATACCATCCCAGTGATACTTTCCATCCACTGCATAAAGCGTCCATTTTCAATAAGATTTTTGGCTGAGTTCAATATGCTAGACAAACCACATTGCCAAACCATAGCAATAATAAAGTGAACCGAAGCCATTAGCATTGACTGCAATAATGGTGATCCTTCTGGGTTTACAAACTGAGGAAGAAACGCAAGATAAAATACAGCGGTTTTAGGGTTCAGTACATTCGACAAAAATCCTTCACGTAACGAGCGTTTCGCGCTATATGCCTGCTGTACCTCCTCTCCAACTTGCATCCCTATCCCATTTTTTGATATAGCTCGTAAGCTACTTAAGCCTAACCAAATAAGATAAGCAGCCCCCACCATCTTGACCATCTGAAATAGCTCGGCAGATTGAGCCAAAATAGCTGAAATCCCCACAGCTGAAAAAAAGGCGTGAACAAAAAGCCCACTACAAATACCAAAGCTCGTCATACAACCGTCAGCCAAACCAGAACGACTGGTATTGCGAATAACCAAGGCTGTATCAAGCCCCGGAGTCAAGGTTAAAATCGTGATAGCAATTAGAAATGCTTCAAAGTTTAGGATATCCATATCATTTCATCTTGATGCTGTGAGCCATATCTCACCATCAATACCGCCAAACAACTTGATTAGCAAGCGCCAATTACCCGCCATAAATACAACTTAGAGATTAAATGCACTATATTGCACTTACCCTTTTGCAGATAATATCCAACTTACTGAGTAGAGGCGCTAAGTCATTACAAGTCACGAATATAAAAACAGTGCGATTTTTAATTTACTATGTGGATATAGTATGAGTCTTAGAGTAGAGATACTTTTTGCTTTTACTCAACGGTATTATTATTACTTGTTAAGTAAAAACATCTAGCATCTTATAAAAAGCCCATATAATATGATTTCGATTCAATAATACAAAGTGAAAATTAACGCCTCACCATGGAACCATTAACATTCCTTTTACGAATATGGTATGAGAATAAAATCCAGCCTTTATTATTGTTTCTGTGATGTAATAC
>NZ_NOIF01000090.1 GCF_002265265.1 Photobacterium sanguinicancri | reverse complement strand
TCCCAAGAACGGTAAAACCAAGACCTCAACGATATGCCAAAAATAAGAAAGCCGCTCACCTTAAGTGAACGGCATTACCGCTGGGGGTGATCTTTTTCCGTTATGCTTGTTTCTACTGTTGTAGCAGTGGTTATCGCCGTTGCTACGGGTATCGCTTTTTACGCTTATGCGTTTACTTTTTTGCCTAGATTAGCCGATTGTGCCACCAGCTCTTTCTCTAACTCTTCTAATGAACGACCTTTGGTTTCTGGCACGTGGCGATAGATGAAAACAAAGCCACAAGCACAAATAACACCGTACAGTAAGAAAGAACCCGATGCGCCTAACCCAGCGTTAAGTAATGGGAAGGTGTATGTAAGTGCGAAACACGCCACCCAGAGTGCAAGCGTACTGACCGACATGGCGGTACCACGCACTTTGTTCGGAAAGATTTCAGACAGCAAGACCCAAGTCACAGGTGCCAATGTCAGTGCGTAGATAGAAATAGCCACCAGCACCAATAACAGCACAGGCAGTCCTAGCATGCCGAATGCATAAGCCGCAGACATTAAGCCGTAAATAATGGTTAGGCCAAATGAGCCAACAATCATTAATTTACGACGGCCGATTTTATCAACAAACGGAATCGCCAAAATCGTAAAGACCAGGTTGATTAAGCCCGTGGCAACAATTGATTTCAAGGTGTCGTTAATGTCAAATCCAGCGGAAGCAAAAATCTCTTGGGCGTAATTGAAGATCACGTTGATCCCACACCACTGCTGGAACGCTGCCAACACCACACCAATGATCAAAATGGGTTTTACATCTGGCTTTAACAGCGCACTAAAAGGTAGCGAACGGGTTTCGGCTGACAGCGTACTTTCAATTTCTGCCACGGTGCGGCTAGCATAGCTTTCACTACCAATGCGACGTAATGTGCCTTTGGCTTTTTCTGCCATTCCCATTTTCACTAACCAACGTGGCGATTCAGGCACCACAAACATCAAAAGTAAAAACGCGAGTGCTGGCACCAATTCGGCACCAAACATGTAGCGCCAACCCATTTGGCCGTTCCATGATTGTAAAATGTCGGCTTGTGCCGCGCCAGTTGCCACAGGCTCTGCAATCATCAAGTTAATGATTTGCGCCGCTAATACCCCAATCACTATGGTTAGCTGGTTAATCGCCACAAACTTACCGCGTTTTTCTGCAGGTGCTATTTCGGCGATATACATAGGTGATAACGCAGAGGCTAAACCTATCCCTATCCCGCCAATAATACGAAAGACAATAAAGGCATTAAAACTGTCTGCCGCTGCGGTGCCCCATGCTGAAATCACAAACAAGAGTGCCGCTAAGATCAAAGGACGTTTACGCCCGTATTTATCAGAGACAGTACCTGCGATGAACGCCCCTGCCATGCAACCCAGTAACGCTGAACTCATTGCCCAACCCGACAACGACGCACTAGTAATATTAAAGTAGGCTTCATAGAAGGGCTTTGCCCCACCAATAACCACCCAGTCATAACCAAATAACAACCCACCGCAGGCAGCAACCAGGCTGATGAGCCAGATATTTCTCATGTTGAGTTGATCGCTTGTCTTACTCATAATCAATCCTTGTAGAGGTACACGTCTATTCAAGTTATTGTTTTATGGTCACCTCAGGCGATAGATCACCCGAGGTGACCTATCCATTACATTTGACCGTAGCGGCCAAAGGCGTAGCGATGTTGCGCGACTTCTTTAAATAAGTTCGCTTTAGTATGTGCTGGCGATTGGGTTAACAATGCCTGCAAAGTGTGTTCAAACGTTAGTTGCTGATCTGTCTCGGCATCTTCTGTGCTGTACGCAATATGATTACCCTGCTCGGTTATCAACGCCAACCCCAGCAGCCCCATGGCTTTCACGAACAAGCAATGCTGTTGATGCTCAGCTTGTAAATCACCATCAAACACAATCAAGGCAGGCAGCGATACTGCGAAGAAGTCCGTCTCAACGGGAGTATCCGCTTCTGCGTCAGCCCACGCCACCATATTTTCATACAGTGAAACCGCTTTTTCAGTCTCGCCTAATTGATACAATGCCGCTGCTTGATAGAACAAGTAATCCGCAGGTTGATCGTTATAATAACGGCTTTGCCCTATTTCTTGTTTACCCTGTGTAGCACATTTGAAATGTTGAGCAGCCTGTTGATGTTGATCTAGCTGTTGGTAGCAATAACCTAGGTAGTAATACAGATCGTTATCGGTTTGCCCAACTAAACGCCCTTCGCCCAAATTATGCGGGTAATGTAGCGCAGCTTGTAAACATGCAATTGCATCGGTATAGGCATGCTGGTTTATTAAGCCCAGAGCGGTGCGTAATTTGTTCACGACAAACTGGCCAGTGATGCGTCCTTCGCCGCCTTCCCATGGATGAAATTGTCTTGTGGCTAAACACTCAGCAGCCTGCTCTAACTGCCCTGTGATATTGCACAAGTTGAGCAGCTCTGCGGTTAAATCATCCCGTTTTTCAACCACCTCTAAGTGCGATTGTAACAGTGCTAATCGCGTTGCAGGCTCGGTCGCTACAGCTTGATGAAGAAAATCTAACTCGTACAAAATACGGGCATCGTCAGGCGAAAGTGCAAACGCACGCGACATCAACTCAATGGCTTTCTGTGGGTCTTGGCATTTGTTGTATGCGTGAACCGACAAGTTACGTAATACCGGCGCATAGTCAGGGTTAAGGTGTAAGACCTGTTCCCAGTGGCGTACGGCGCGAGAATAATTACGTTTGGCGTAGAAGAAGCAACCCAATAAGTACTGAGTAAAGTAATGATCGGGGAAAGCATCCAGCACCCCAATTTCCGTCAATGTATTGGGGAACAACACGTTATCTGCGAAGGTCTCTGCCGCCGTGTCTAGCCACGTCTTAACGTCAGCTTTCACATCAGACAAATAAGCCTGGTAGATACAAGTCATCGCCCCTTGGCTATCACACTGAGCTAATACGGTTTTTGCACTTTCCGTTACCCCAATCGATAAGTAGAAATTCACCAGATGGATCGCATTGGCTTCGCGCCCGTTCATTAGGTGCTTGAATAAGGCTAAATCTGCGGTTGTTTGACTGAGCTGGTATTGCTCGAAAGCCAAGCCATAGCCCAGCGGCTGAATCGTTTTTTGCGCTTTAATAAAGGCAGCCGCTTCGGTGGCGCGGTTCAGCGTGATCAGCAAGTGCGCTTTCAGAGTCGCTGCTTGGTAATGCATGCCGTTAAGCTGTAAAGCACGGTTCGCATAATCCAGCGCTTCCCCCCAACGAGATTGCTTAGTCGCAATGCGGGCGGCGGCATAAAACCCAGTATCACGGCAGTTAGCACTCCACGTTGCCTTAAAGACATCGCTAAAAGCATGGTCCAAGTGCCCTAACTTCTCATTGGCACAGCCACGCAAGTAACTCGCTTTGCCGCATAACGGGTTCTTATTAAGTTGATGAGCTCGCGCCAGTGCGGCATTGGCATAGCCAAGTGTTGCGGGGTAATCGGCACCTTCATACGCCAGCGATGCCATGGCCACATTGGTTTGGTAATGGTTCGGATCGCGCGTTAACGCTTCTTGGTAGTAATCAACTGGGCTTCGCGTTGCATGATGGTATTGCTGAAGGTGCTGGCCGATGAAAGACAAGGCTTCGACACTGTCAACGTCGGCGGGTAATGCAGGCGGCGTGGCAGGTTCTGGCGTTGGTTCGTCCGTTGCGGCGATATGTTCGCTATAAGATAACGAGCTGAAACCATCTGCAGCAGTGACTGTCATGGTTAAGCGGTTAGCTGTTGTGAGTTCACTCTGATCGACATGGTCGACACATTGACCAAAACATTGACCATCAAGCAAGCATGCCCCTTGGCGAGTATCACCCGGCATCATGGTTAATGACGTTTCACACAGGGTATGCTTACCATCTGAAATCACCATGGTGTAATCAGTGATTTCTGCAATGGCGTACACTGCCCACGCTAGTTTGCCATTTGATCGTTCAAGTTTTATCGCCACATCGGTATTGGCGTTATGCACATCCCCAAGGTTGCTGTATGGCAAGAAGTGCTGAACAAACACCTTCTCTTCATGGCTATCGATCCATGTAAAGTCGGGTTGGTTATCGGTAAAGACACCTGTCATTAATTCAATGTAAGGGCCATTGGTATCAGTGAGTTGACGATCCCATGCAATACCGAAATCGCAGTTACCCCAGGTCCATTGTTTTTTACCCGGTGAGACATGGTGATTGGCAACATGAAGCAAACCGCCCTGCTCGTCGTGGCTGTATGCACCGACAAAGTCGTAAGCCGATTTATCCGCCATATAAGACGTCGGTACAGGCAGGTTTTTATAGCGCGAGATATCGGTACCTGGCGAGTAATCCACCTTGTAATATTCGCCCGTTGCGATTGGAAAATTAGAAACATCGCGCTTGCCGTGATCGTATACCGCAGTGACATCAGGCGGGAAGATACTTTGATGATCATCACCACCTTTAACCGCAGGATTCGACCACCATAAGAATTGACGGGGTGTTTCGTTACCGTTGTAAACTTTACCCGTGATCTCAATCAGTGCCTTGTTTGGGTAAACCTTAAAGCCCGCCATGATTTGTAAACCGTACATGTGCTCGACTTCGCCCATCCACACGGTCACGGCGCCATCATCATGATGCTCTATGGTGAAATCAGTCGACATAAAAGTCGTCGGGCGGTGATGCTGCGGCCAGTTAAATTCGATACCACCAGAAATCCACGGGCCTAATAAGCCAACCAGTGCGGGTTTAACCACTTCGTTGTAGTACACAAAGTCACGCCCTTTTACCTTGTCATACGCGCGGTGAATGCGTCCACCAAGCTCAGGAAGTAGCATGACTTTGATGTAATCATTTTCGATATATACCGCTTGATAGCTTTGATCGACTTTTTGATCCGTAATGCTATCAATGACACCGTAAGGATAAACAGAACCCGATGAGCCTTGATAAACACGGTTCTCTAAAAACAGTGGATTGGGATCAACCTTGCCCGTTGGGTAAGTAGGAAGAACAACCTGTTCAACCCAAGCTTTTGCATTCGTACTCATGACTTATAACCACCTGTCAGCCGTTATGATTTAGTTATGAGCAGTGTAAGGAATATTTTGTTAGCAGAATGTATGAAGCAATCACGCGCTTTACTAAACAATGTTTAGTAATAAATGCGACCTATCGACAGAGTGTAGAGTGAGGCTTGGACTATGAGTGGTCTTTGTATCAACATGCGCACTTAGCTTAAACCGGCGCTCGAAAATAAATCTAAAAATATGATTTATAAGTGTTTTTCCATCAATATTAAATCCCACGGTTCACCGTTAAAAGAACGAAGCCCTTTTTCCGTTGAACTAACCTCGAACCCTAGCGATAAATAACACGCTTTGGCAGCATGATTATGATCGAAAACTGCCAAGCTCACTTGCTTAGCATTAAAAGTATTCACGGCTTTGTCGATAAGCTGAAGCAGCATTTGTTTGGCTAAGCCCTGTCCGCGGTGTTCACCTGCAATAAAGACACGACAAATACGAAAATGATCGCAAGATTCTTGATACAACTCCACGTAACCAAGCTTGCTGTCCGAGCAAGTAAACAGAAAAGGAAAAATCTGGCTTTGTTGGCAATGGATGTGAATTTGCTCGGTATCAAGCGGATAAGTAAAAGCAGGACCACCCCACATATAGTTGATTTCAGCTGACACTATCCATTGAATAAGCTGATGATAGTCCTGTTGGTCAAACGTTCTTAGTTTCATATCTTCCTTGTTAGCAACGAAACGGTTATAGCCAATTTAATACTCGATGACGGCATCTGGAGAAGCCTTAGGTTTACGGCTTTCATAATACTGTGTAGCGAGATTAATCAAGACCATTACCGCCATAATAATGATCTGCTTTTCACTAAAGGCATCACTCACTAAAGTCGCGCCAAGTATCATAGCGAGTATTGGATTAAACGTACCAAAGAAACTTAGCTCTGTCGTAGTAATAAGCGGAATAGTATAGACATAGACACTATAAGCCAGCGATGTTAGCGCAACCACCAGCCAGAACATCGCGCCCCACTGCATGAGTGTACTGGGTATTGGTGATACATAATTTGTGTGACTATGAATATCCCACCATGCAAGTGGAGCCAGCATCAAACCACCAAAAATCAATTTCCAAGTCAGTAATTTCCACCAGTGGATCGACTTCATAATATGTTTAGTGACAATGCTACCAGTGATCAAGGTTGTCATCGCACCCAGTAAAAACAAGATTGCAGACACGCTAATATGCGGGTTATTCGTTATGAATAGATACCCAGCACAGGCTACCAAAAGTAATGCCGAGGTTATTTGTAGCCAAGATGGTTTTTGATGATGAATAACACCAACCACCAGCACGCCTATTACAGGTAATGCCATCATACCCACCCCCACCAAAGCACTAGGCATGTGCAATGCACTGTTAAAGAGCATGCCGAAAAATAATGTGATGTTAAGGAAACCCACAATTAAGATCCCCAGCAGTTCGTGCATTTTGGGGAATGTAGGTTTTAAGGCAAGAAGTAGTAGACCTGCTGGCAGTGCACGCCAAACCGCTAATGCAAAGGGAGACCAGTGAGTGAAGTAGTTAGACACAACCACATAGGTGGTACCCCACAATAATGGGGCAAGCATAGCTAGGAATATTCTCATGATAAGCGCCAATTTTACTATTAAGTCGCCTACCTGAATAAATTATAAGGGGAAAGCGATGATTAGAATGTACGAACATAGCCGTACATTGTATCTATTCGAAATAGTTTGATAATTGAGCTTCATTTGAATTAACTATTCAGTTTTACCAAATAATTGTATTGATGCCATCGCTCTGAAACGAAGAGGCAACACAATACAATCAATCTCTAAGGCTAGCCTGCCATTAAGAATAAGCACGCGGCTATAATTGGTTATCAATCACTTGAATGGGATATTCGAAATCTGTTTCATTAGTAATAAAAATACAGAGTGTCTTGGTGAAATTTTCGCTCGCAGGGTTCAATAGATGACTGGTTATTACCTCACCAGATTTACGATCGATTGCGCTATATGAACTCACTATTTTTAGTGGCGAGTAGGTATCTTTGTTCTTATTAAACACAAAATATTCAAAAGACTCTGCGTTAGATTCACCGTTATCAATGCGGCCTTTAACCAACGGCACAAGGTAATGACGCTTTTCACAAGTGACGCTGAACTCATCAACAAGCATTAACGCATTTGCTCCCTGAGTATCAACAAACGCACTATTACCGTTACCTTTTAGAATGTATTGATTGTCAGAGTAAGACTCCAGAGAAAAGCTTCCCGCATAAGTATTAAAACCAGACAATGCAAGTGATAATAAAGAAAGCTTGATAACATTATTCATTTTTAACTCCATATAAATTCATCGAAATTATATGACTAGCAACCTACTCTGTCCTATTTCAACGCTTTATATACGAGTAATCTTTATTGCTTTTGAAACTACAAAAGCATCAGTTACATGTAATCCAACTTAATTAAGCTGGTGTTTGTTAAATGGCAACCCAAATGCATCTAATGCTGTCATTTTCAATAATGCCTCTTAATCAATAATCCCTTTACATCACAGCTTTACATTACGGCGCATCAGGTGCGTTCAACTATTGCCAAAGGACAAGCTTTGCGCAATGTCGACTGAATGGCTTTAAGCTGAAGTTCAGACACCCAAAAATCAACAGCTGCATCGCTTTTGTTGAAGAGTGAAACACAAATACCTTGGGGCAATTGTGTTGCGTACTGAATACGAATAATGTCCGATACTGAAAGTGATTTACCACGTAACTTCAGTATCCTTTGGGCTGCAAACTGACGAACACAAATATGATCGCCTGTTACTTCAATAATGCGGTGACTGTCATTGACTGCATCGTTGAATCGAGAACTCACATAAGGAAAGACAAAAAACATCAAAAGCACAATAACGCTAATTAATAATACATCCATCAATGCTTACTCATTAAAATAACAACACACTTCATACTCTTTAGCTTTTAGCTGGTCTGAAGTTCACTCTAAAAAACAAACTAGACATAGCCCTTCATTTAAACGCCAGCTAACTTAGTACCGTTGCTACCAACTGATGTAGTTGCGCTAACACGGTATAGCTAAGAGCACTTCCTGTCGGCATTTGAGTCCAAACAAAAGCCGCACAATTTAAAGCAACTGTTATCCATAATACCAACTTAAATGATTGTTTCTTAGTCTTATGTCGCAATTTACTTTGCGCGATCAAAGCCCCTGGCCAACCACCGAATAATGCGAGTAAGTGAAGCGTACTTTCTCTCGTTCGCCACTCGCCTTTGACCGCTGCCCTTTTATCTTTCGCGTAAACAGCAAAAGTAAAAAGACTAAGAACAATATAGCTCGCTAAAAATTCAACGGGCGCATGAGAAAAAAGTACAGTACAAGTTACAAACACAAGATAAACCGCACTGATACTGAAATTTAATGACTTCATGGTTAGGACGTTTTTAGATTTGGAATAAAGAAGATGTAATACACTAAGATTGAATAAGAGGCTATCAATTTGACAGCCTCTTATTTTACCTGTTATAGACATCAATACCTGTTACAGACCTCAATTTTGGCTGAGTTTTTCTATAACGAATAACGCATTAGTGAGATTCTGCGCTAATTTTTCTGCCACACCGTTGTCTTCCCAGTCTTGCATAAACACGACTGACACTCCGCTTTTCATATCACTGAAACCCACCTGACCATAAGAACCGATGGATACGATGATTTTATGCTCGGGTAAGTACCAGCCTTGTGAACCATAGGTGACTAGCGTCCCTAAGCCTGCCGCCATCCCCTTGCCTTTCTCGGATTTAGCGAGTAAATCTTTCTTGGTGTCGTGAACCGAATCGTAAAAACTTTTAGGGGCTTTGCCTTGGGCTATCCACTGGTGGAATAAACCGTAATCTCGCAGCGATGAACTTATGCCGTATGACGGGCTGGCGGTCCCATCGACAGTGAGTGCAATCGACCCATTACTGGTTGCGCCAAAATCGCTAAACATACCCGACAGCAGCTTATTAAAGTGCTGACCAGAAACGGCTTCTGCCAATATGGCAAGAAGATCCGTATTCTTATCGTTATAGGTATACACTTCGCCCGGCGCATTCTGTGATTTGGTCGTAATGATTGCGTTGCGGTGACCTACCGTCTCTCCCTGTTTTAAGCCTTGTTCTGCTTCAAACATGAATGCTTCACCACCCGGTACATGATAATCCGTCGCGGGTAGCAGGCCAGACTGCATATCAAGCACTTGCTGTACTGTTGCCTTACCGAGCTTTGAATCTTTAAAATCGGGCAAGTAAGAATCAATGGTTGCAGCAGGATCGAGTTTCCCTTCATCAATCAATTTTGACGCGACAATGCCAGCGTAGGTCTTAGACGATGATTGCAGCAGCTGCGTTTGATTCTGAGTAAATCCATTATCGTAAAATTCAGCAAGAACCTCGTTATTTTTGAGGATCAGAAACCCTTTGGTTTGGGTGGCCGTTAATGATTCAACCAACTTACGCCCGTCGCCAAGATCTTGCTCTATATCGAATCCTTTCTTCGCACTTACCAAGTCTGCAGGCTTTTGCGCGGCAAGGATAGTGACAGTGCCAAACAAGCCATAGTCATCCCAATTCATTGAGGTATATCGATAATATGGCCAAGTTTGCATGTTTTGAGGTGTAATTTCGGATAACTCAAAAGGACGATAGAAATCATTTAGTGTTACCTGAGTGTCTGCATACACATTTTGAGAAAAACTGGTTAATAGAGTAATGACAGCCGCTGCGCTAAAGTTATTTAAGCTTTTGATTAGCATGGTTATATTCCATTTTAGTGAAGTTATCTAACTGTAATTAACACGTCACCAACCTGAGATTGGTTTTTTATCCATATAATTTCAAAAGATATTAAAGATATTAGGGTAAGCCTAGCGGATGTACAAAGTGAGCTTGTTAATAAAGCCGCAATATCAAAGCAAGAAAGCGCACGACTGACATATAAAGAGCGATAAGGTTCGTTAACTTTACTTGTCGGTTTGGTTAATCTTATGTTCCACATTTAACGGGTGTGTAACTGCAGTAAAGCGATTAATGTTAGTAGCACGTTAATAGCAATAATAAGCGAGACAAGTCAGTGAAAATACTCATTCAGTACACGCAAACAGGTAAGTACAAAGATCATGCGTGGGAATCACTAACCCTAAAAGCAAAAGGTGAAGTGCAAGCGGTAACACCATCTTACGCCGCTCAACTTATCGACCAAAATAGAGCGAACTTATTCACGACAGATAAAGAAAGTATCGTGATTCAACACTAGCTCTCGTCTTCCATGAGCTCTCATTCTAAGAGCTCATGCCCTTTCGACGCGAAAGATTTACCTTTTTGCCATTGGATGCTCAGGACTTAACTGAAGTAAATCCCAAAGGTTCCCATACAAATCTTCAAACACAGCAACTGTGCCGTAGTCCTGCTCTTGAGGTTCACGGACAAAGTTAATACCAATCGACTTCATACGCTCATAGTCACGCCAAAAATCATCCGTGCTTAAGAAAAGAAAGACGCGTCCCCCCGTTTGATTGCCAATAAAATCATGCTGCTCAGGTTTTGATGCCCTTGCTAATAATATACTGACGCCACGAGAATTTGGTGGTGCGATAACAACCCACCTTTTATCTTGCTCTGGTTGATAGGTATCTTCGATAAGTTCAAATTTTAGTTTGTTTACATAAAAATCTATTGCTTCATCGTAGTCTTTTACTACCAGTGCAATGTGAACAATATTTTGCTGCATATGCTGCCTACTTTTCTTGTCTAGTTGTGCTTATCTATTTTCCTCATCATTATAAAGTAAATCGCCACCAGCACTGGTTTAACCGATTTATTATCGTTCAAATGCACTAAATCTGACCAATGCATACGCCTAACCTGATTCAATCGCCATACTCGCACTATTAGCCAAAAAATTAACAACCAAAAATGGAGGCGCTTACCAATCTAAGGGGTTGTCCTAAATGGAAATACCTGTTGTCAGATTTGTAACTCGCGTTAAATAGGTTTGACGACTAATATCCTCACAACATTTTAGTGAGGTTTTCATGGTTCGATATCTTCTTTGTAGTTTTGCACTTGTTTTGCTTTACCCCACCGCGATTGATTTGTACTTAGTCGGTTTACCACATATCGCGAAAGATCTTGGAGCAAGTGAATCTCAGCTTCATATCGCTTTTTCGATTTATCTGGCAGGTATGGCAACAACCATGCTGTTTGCAGGTAAATTTTCAGACTCGATAGGCCGTAAACCCGTGGCTATTTTTGGGGCTATCACCTTTGCATTCGCCTCTCAGCTAGGCGGCCTAGCTGAAAGCAGTAGTACCTTTTTGATAGCTAGATTTGCTCAAGGTATCGGTGCAGGCTCTTGTTACGTTGTCGCTTTTGCAATATTGCGCGACACCTTAGACGATCAACGTCGTGCCAAAGTGCTATCGATGATCAATGGGATCACTTGTATTGTGCCAGTATTAGCCCCTGTGCTTGGACACTTAATCATGTTGAAATTTCCATGGCCGACATTATTTACCACCATGGCATCTATGGGCGTCTTGGTGTGCTTAATCGCAGTGTTTGTATTACGAGAAACCAATCAACACAAAAAATCACGCATTGCTGCAGACAAATCTGATCAACCCGTGAGTAATACAGCAGAACAAGAACCGTTCTTGGAGCGCTTTTTCGTCAGCCGTTTGATCATTACCTCTATTGGTGTCACGACCATTCTTACCTATGTGAATACCTCACCTATGCTGATCATGAGCAACATGGGCTATAGCCGCGGTGACTATTCATCGGTTATGGCACTAACGGCTTTGGTGAGTATGATCACCTCGTTTTCCGCACCTTTTGCGCTGGCTATGTTTAAACAACGTACCTTAATGCTAGTTTCTCAAATACTATTACTTGCGGCAGGACTGATCCTCACGGTGACATGCTTAGCTAAACTAAATCCAATAACAAATCTATTTGGCTTTGCACTTGTTTGTGCTGGGTTCTCACTTGGATTTGGCGTATCTATGAGTCAGGCGCTCAGCCCATTTTCGCTAAGGGCTGGCATGGCAAGTTCGTTACTGGGGATCATGCAGGTTTGTAGCTCGGCATTATTCATTTGGTTTATGGGCGTTATTGGCGTTAGTGCATTGAATATGTTGGCGATAGTATTAGCGTTTGGTGGCATTATCTGCGTCGCTCTAATACTATTGGTGCCATCGCCATCCTTAAATTATTCGACCAATGAAGAAATCGTTAGCACGGCTTGATCTTAACTTACTGTCCACTTTGCAGCTGCTATTACAGGAGCAAAGTGTCTCTAAGACAGCAAAGAAGTTGAATGTGACGCCATCAACGGTGAGTAAATCACTGACGAAGCTTCGCGATTGGTTCGACGACCCTTTATTTGTCAAAACGCCACAAGGGCTACGGCCGACGACTCTCGCACAGAGTATGTCACAAGATCTTTCAGACTGGCTGCAAATTGGCAGCCAGCTTTTAGCTATGCGAAACGATAATAAGCCTGAAGGGGTGCAATTCAATCTCACCATAGAATCGCCACTCTTGCTGCTTATGTTTAATGCGCTATCACAAGAAATTTACCGCACTTATCCAGCCGCAAAAATCAAAGTTAAAAACTGGGATTACGACTCACTCGAATCAATCATTCAGGGCGAAACGGATATTGGTTTTACAGGGCGAGAATCGCACCCACGCTCGAAAGAATCCCTCGATTTACTACCGTATTTCATCGACTTTGAAGTCTTGTTTCATGATTCACCAGTGGTCTTCTTACACAAAGACCATCCAGCATTACAACAAGATTGGGATCTAGAGGCATTCTTGCAGTACCCGCACATCAATATTGTGTGGGAAAAGAGCGAATCTTGGGCGCTAGACGAAGTGCTCGCTGAAAACGGTTTGACCCGTAATGTCGCACTAACCATGGCAAGTTTTGAACAATCACTGTTTATGGCGGCACAATCAGGGCACGACATGATCACCACTGCACCTCAATATTGCCAGCAATATACCCAGCAATTACATCCAGATCTCGTCTGCTTACCTATTCCTTTAGAAGCAGAAGCACACGCCAAGCTCAGTATTCCGTTCACTATGATCTGGCATAAAAGAAATGGCCATAACCCTAAGATTCAGTGGCTGAAAGAGACAATTAAGCAGCTATATTGCCAATAAGAATTAAGTATCTGTGCCCCATTTTCATCAGCCAAACACGTGATAACAAGTAAATGATGGGAACGCTCAACGCTCTCCCATCACTTTAATTAACATTGTTCACTTTCAAGTAAGGCGAAATCTACCAGCTAACACTTAGTGACTCTACTATGTCAATTCATTGCGTGATTCGAAGACTTCTTTAGCAACGAACATCCCATTTAATGATGCGGGAAAGCCCGCATATACAGACATTTGTAGGATCACTTCGGTGATCGCCTTGGGTGTACAGCCAACATTCAACGCACCATTAATATGCACATTTAATTGCGGCTGACAGTGACCTAAAGCCGTTAATGCCGCAACCGTGACTAATTCTCTTGTTCTTAAATCAAGACCATCACGTTGATAAATATCTCCAAAGGGATACTCAATGATGTATTTAGCAAGATCGGGGCAAATATCATTCAAACTCTTTATGACATTTTGCCCTGCTTCGCCATCAATCTCATTAAGCTTGTTTAACCCATTAACATATCGTTGATTGTCCATTTTTACACTCCAGTTAATAAACACTAAAGCGACGATACTTGTTAGAGTTAACTCTAAGTCAATGGTTAAATTAGCTGATTGTAATAGTCAATTTTCTTCTTCAACGCTTCTAAGTGGTCAAGTTCACTTGCTATTCTTTTTTGAAGGTTGTCTGAATGCTGTTCAAGCAGGTCTTTCCTTTGATCCGCGGTTTCAATCCCTTGTTCACGCAATTTTGCATACTCCATGATCTGATTCAACGGCATACCCGTTTCTTTAAGACGAGTAATGAAAGCGACCCACTCTTGGTCTCTCTTTGAATAATTACGATGACCACTTTGGTTTCTAGAAACAGATGCTAACAAACCAATCTTTTCGTAATACCTTAAGGTATGAGGCGACAATCCAGTCAGCGCTGAAAATTGGCTAATATTCATTTAAACGTCCTTGTCTCTTTATTTTAGGATCTCGCGATCCTTCTACTCAGGATTTCACGTCAGAAAATGCTTTCTTCAACAACTCACCCAAGGCTTTATGCTTAAACTTGGTGTGCTTACTAGCAACGTCGGTAACATCAAGGTTAGTAATCGCGGTATGAGTTTTGTGCTCTAACGCATGTAAACCAATCGGTGATTCCCGAAATAATGTCCCCGCTTTATAGGCGTATTTTAGTACTGAATCTGTCTTACTCATGCAGTTGATAAAAGCGGTGGTCGCGTGTTTATCAAAAACCGTATTCCACAATTTAGAATGCGACGACACAGCCCCCGCTAACAAATAACATTGGCTAACTTTGTTGGTTGTCAGCCTTTCCATGGTGTGACGAATAATGCGAGCACCGAGTGAATGCCCCATCAACACACAACCATTTAATTCAGGATCTTTCTCAATTAAATCGGCCAGTGCGGCACCCACAACTTCGGTTTCAGCAAACGCTTTTCGCCAATGCCCAGAGACTTTATTGATCGCAGAAAATCCTGCCACACCTAACTTTTTGATTAACGAATCTTGTGTGGTCACACTCGGCATTAACTGAATTAAGCCATCGTCCAACAGCAAGTCGCTCAAGTTACCCGCCTTCCATTTCACATGGATCACTTTGTGATCAGGGTATAAGGTATCGACAATTTCTAACCAGTCAGAAACATCACAACCTTTGCCCGACATAAAACCGTTAATCACGAGTATGGTTGCTGCACTTACCTTGGTTTTGGTTTTGGTCTTGGTCTTGGTTTTGGTCTCGGTTTTGGTCTCGGGCTCGGGCTTTTGCTTACCTTCACGAATGACATGCAATTCAACGGCAGAGCTTGGATCAGACATTGATTGATTACGGTTTACGCGAGGTAATGCCGCTTTAATGGCTTTGAGTTTACTGAGCACGGTTATTGAGGTTCCTTTGTAAGATAAAGCTAGCTAAGAATACGCTGAAAGACGAATGTAATAACAGCCATGGTCGCGATACCCACGTTAAGCAATAACATCTTTTTTTGATGGCTTCGCTCTATTATAAATTGTGCTTCCATTTCCTGCTTGTGTTTAGCATGTGCTTGGTCGATCGTTTCTAGCACTTCTTTTTTTAGATTTACGGCGGCTTTTTGAATACGTTCATCAACCAAGTCGAGCATTGGCGCTAACTCTTTCGCCTCTAGTGCGAGATTTTGTGTACTATCGACAACGGCTTTAGCCTCTACTGCTGAGGCATTAAATTTATCCAGCGCCGATTCAATTTTATCTAGCATTTTATTCCTTCGTCTTTCGCTGATGTTCTACTTCTATCACTCTCAAGATCATCAGGATTGTTGGTAATTCTATCAGGCAGACTCTCACAAATTTCTAGGTTAATCGCGATAAAATCATCCCAAGAAAACTGTTCTGAATAATGCTCTCGATATTGCAGTTCTACTTGGCAAATCTTTGGCCTGTTATCATAAATTTTGCAACGCCTTGTCGCGGTATCAAGGTGACGGCAGATGCCATCACCTCGACTTAGTGGCAGCGTTATTTCTGACAGGTGAACGTTCGCGCAGCATTTCCCACACCCGTTACACGGAAATGGTTTTAGATTTTCGGTTAGCATAAGCTCTTCAACCAACTCCGCGTGCTATCTAAGTTACCCGCTTCAAATGGTAATTCAATATCGCGCTTTTTGATTTCCTGCGTAAGAATCAAGCCTTTCTCATATTCACTATTAACGGCGACTAAACTATCGGTAAATTGCGCCATTTCTTGTGGGGCTAAATTAAATTCTAGGGCGGCCAGCTCAACCAAATAACGGTCTAATTCAGTATTCACTTTTTGGAAGTATTCTAATGTACGACGCGCTTCGCTTTTAAATTGATTAAGGAAGTTCCACACCTTTTGCATCACCTCGCTGTGATCTAAAAAGTATGTGATACCTAATGTCATCAGGCCTGTGGCAATGGCACTAAGAAATGCAGCAAGTTCAGAACCTAAAGGAAATGTCATGATAGTCGCTAGGTGTTGATTTAATATAACCCCCATAGCGACTGCGACACCCGTGGACAAAATACGGGTCACTTCACGTGCTAAATCGCCAGCCGACAGTTTACTGGGATTAAAAAACACCATTTTTGCTGCCGACACTAAGCTGGTCCACATTTCTCGGATCAACTTACCAATCAACTTTTGAGTGGTGAAAAAGATATTCATGACAGTGGTGGTCAAGCTAGAAAGTACACCGCCGATAGCGCCGTCTTTGAATTCGGTAAGAATGTCTTTAAATCTCGCTTTAATGCGGGTCCAAATATCAACGGCCATCGTTTTTAAACGATCAAGAAAACGCTCTAAAGTGAAGTTACCTTGCGAGTCTTTATAAAGCGACGGAATGTGTTCTTTTAGTTCAAACCACACTTCGGCCAAAATCATACCTAAGGCTTGGCGCATGCCCATTTTTAGCCCTGATTTTGCAGATTCATACCCGGTGCTTTTAAGGAACTTACTGCTGGTATAGTACTTGGCATTGATCTGACCATCGTACTGCTGACGCGCTTGCTTATCCGCTTCACGCATTTTGTCTGCATCGATGCTTTCTAATACTTCAACGTGGCCTTTGTCTTTCGCAATGCTGTCTTCAAGCTTACGTTTTTCATGGCGCTGTTGTGGCGTGCTTTCTGGCATTGCTACCAGTTTATCTTGATTTGTTTTTATCCGTGCTTTTTTAGATTCTAGGGTACGAGGCAGTACATCCCCTAAAAATGCATCCATTGAGTGCGCTGATTTAAGGTTATTAATATATGAATGAGTAGATTGAAAATTTGAACCTTGATTTGCTAATTCGACACCATCTAGCCCTGCAAGTACACGGCCAGCATCGTTGTGCACTTCATTCGATGAAATAATATGATCAAGCTGGCGATTGTCGTTTCGTGCCATATTTTGACCACGATATGCATCGTATAATTGGCCTTCTTGCTGCAATGTCTTATCAACGGCTCCTCGGCTTTTATATCCACTGTCAGCATGGTAGCGATCAACTTTTACCGCTTTACCTTTACTGTTGAACACTTGATTACCGTCCGCATCAAGTTTTGCAGGCTTATAAGCACCTCGGTTTTCAAATTCTTGTTTTACTTGCTCAGCAACGTAGATATCAGACTCACCATTATGGTGTTTACGTACGTTATGAACAGTGGCAACTTCGCCGCCTTTTTTATCTTCAAACAGTAAAAAATCGAGGCCAAATGAGCTCACTAAACTTTGTACTACGGTTTTGTTTAGTTCTTCAGTTAAATGAAAATCGGCGCGTACAGAGGCAGATGTTGCAGACATGAATTACATACTCCATAACGTGAAAGGTGACATTTATTGCCACCTTTCATTAGTTATTAATTGAATTGTTTTGAATCAAACTGCGCTTTCGCTAGCGTTGCATCAATAGCGGCACCGTTAATTACCTGCATGCCTTCTTTGTCTGTTTCAATTTGCACTACGTTATCTTTAATAATGACTTTACCGTTTTCATCAAATTTAGGTTTAAACAATGGCGTAGTAATAATATCAGTCAAGATTGCTGCTACTTGGTAGCCGTTTTGAATGATTTGAATAAGATCATCACTAAATGCATCGATATTTGCACCTGTTTTTATCAAATGATCCATCGCTTTCAAGCTATCAAAGTATGTTTGGAATACTTCATAAAGACGCTGTGTTTCGGTTTTAATTTGAACAACATAACCACGTGTCTTATTTAACTGGCTACGACCTTTGGTCATTTTTGAAATGGCATCATCAACTTCATCGCGTGTTTTGCGTGCATCACTTAATGCTTCTTCTGCATGTGCTGCAAATGCCCAACCTGCAATTGCCATAATAGGTGCAGCAACAACACCACCTAATACCATTGCGCCACCAGCCATACCAAAGCCGCCCGCAGCCAGCGAACCACCACCAATTGCCGCCATCGTTGCGTTATAGGCAGCGGCGCCTGAAAGTGCCGCAATGGGCGTACCCGTTGATGCTGCTGCCAGTGCCATTACACCACCGTATACCGCGTATGCCGCCGCCGCACCACCAATACCTGCGCCTGCAACTTTACCCAAATAGGCAGTGGTTGATAGCGCTAAACCATCAATTTTATCCAGCTTGTGCTGGGGAAAATCGATGTTGATATCTTTCGAGCCCGCTTGATTAATTTTTTCAAGCAACTTGTCTGCAATAGTACGAAACTCTTTAAAATCTTCACCCACTTTCAGCTGTAGCTCGCCCAACTGAGTAAGGCTTTTCGTTGTGCGTTCATTTGCTTTGTCGAATGATTTTTTATCATTTTCGTAATCGCTTTTCGCTGATTCCAAAATATCATTCGCTAATGATTTATCTTGATAACCATCATACCCTTTCTTTGCCCCAAAACTTGCAGCTGCAACTGCCGCACCCGCTAAAATAAATGGTAATGCCATACTGCGTCCTTACTTATATAT
>NZ_NOIF01000089.1 GCF_002265265.1 Photobacterium sanguinicancri | reverse complement strand
CAATTAATGAAGTATTTAAGAGCGTATTAATCGCTTTGAAAATATAGAAATTAATACCGGTAGAATAGGCTTGTTACTGTGGCACATCTATTATATTTAGATAATGTCTGATTTTATACCTACAAGGTCTGTCGACGAAACATTGAAATATAATGTGACGGTGACTGCCGAATAAAGTCACCGGATAAATATGAGTAAACGTAGAGCTCATCACCAAACTGATAGCGCAGCGTATCGCCATCCCAATCATAATGAGTACTTACCACGCGTCCATTAACATAAACACCATCAGGGCGGAGTTCAAAACTATCAGATGCGTAATCAGCCACTGCTTGTTCGGTCCAAACCCCAACAATATTAGCTGGCGGCTCTGGCAGTAACCACGCTGATGAAACAACCCCAGTTGTCATCAGACCCACTAAGGTCGTCCCGCAACTAATCACCCCTAGTAAGAAGGTCGTTTGCAGGCGCTTTTTTGCTACTTTCTGTTTGGAAATGGCTTTAGTCATAACTTGGTCAAAAAACTATTAACGTCTAACCTTTATCTACTCGATACATTAAGTATCACGTTCGATAAAAAAATAATTATTCACTAATCGATAACGAGATCTTGAAGCAAAAAAAATAATTGGCCACACTGGGCTATCGAAAGTCACACATGGATGTTTAACTTTGAAAAATCGTGGTACAGAACTTGTCAAAGGATTCCGCCAATCAGCGCCCTACGTTAACGCACACGCAGGCAAGACAATTGTAATCATGCTGGGTGGTGAAGCCATAAGTGATGCTAATTTTACTAATATCGTTAATGATATTGCATTGTTAAACAGCCTCGGCCAACGTATTGTCGTGGTTTATGGCGCTCGTCCACAAATCAATTCACTACTCGGCATTCATGGTTATTCAACACCATACCATCAGGGTGTTCGGGTTACTGATGAATCGGCTCTGAATATAGTGAAGCAAGCCGCAGGGCTTCTTCAGCTTGATATTACCGCTCGATTTTCCATGGGGCTAAACAATACCCCAATGGCAGGCTCACAGATCAATGTCGTCAGTGGCAACTTTATCATCGCCCAACCCTTGGGTATCAATGATGGGGTTGATTACGTCCATAGTGGCCGTATTCGCCGTATCGACTGTGATGGTATTCATCGTCAACTCGATCAAAATGCCATTGTCTTACTTGGCCCTGTTGCGAGCTCTGTTACGGGTGAATGTTTTAACCTCACCTCTGAAGAAGTAGCGACACAATTAGCGATAAAGTTAAAGGCCGATAAGCTCATTGGCTTTTGTTCTGAGCAAGGTGTGATCGATCTCCAAAATAATGTCATTTCAGAGTTACTGCCCAATGAAGCTGAAACTGAACTACAACGCTTAGTGTCAGCAGAGCAAGATGGGTGTGGGACGGCACGTTTTTTACGCGGCGCGATCAGTGCCTGTCGTGCTGGTGTGCCACGTAGCCACTTAATTAGCTACAAAGAAGACGGGGCGTTAATCCAAGAACTCTTTTCTTTAGATGGCATTGGTACTCAGATCGTGATGGCGAGTGCTGAAAAAGTACGTTCAGCTGGCATTGATGATATCGGGGGGATCTTAGATCTTATTCGGCCACTCGAGCAACAAGGTATTTTAGTTCGTCGTTCACGTGAACAGCTAGAACAGGAAATTGAGCTCTTTACCATTATTGAGCGTGATGGGTTGATCATTAGTTGTGCAGCACTCTACCCTTTCCCTGAAGACAAAATTGCCGAGATGGCTTGTGTGGCGGTACACCCTGATTTTCGCGATGGCGATCGCGGCGCATTACTACTGAACCGCCTCCGTCAACAAGCCAAAGAGCAAGGCCTTAAGCAGTTGTTTGTATTAACCACCCAAAGCTTACATTGGTTTAGGGAACAAGGCTTTATAGAGTCCAAGGTCGATCAACTCCCCATGGAAAAACAAGCCCTCTATAACTTCCAACGTCGCTCTAAAATTCTCACCTTAGCGTTATAACCTTTAGATCAACAACGCCAGCAAAAGCTGGCGTTGTCAGTGATTTTAACCAGTAAGAACGATCTGTGACTTAGTTAGGTTGATATTAACTTAATAAACTCGCTAATCCACTGGCACGCTCAGTACAAATGCGTACCGCGCGTGTCACAACATCGGGCTGGGCGAAAAAGTGTAATCGAGCTTTAGCGCGTGTCACGCCGGTATATACCAACTCACGCGTTAAGATCGGGCTGTAATCTTTCGGCAACACCATCAAAGTATCAGCAAACTCAGATCCCTGCGATTTATGCACCGTCATCGCATACACAGTGTCATGCTCGGGCAAGCGACTCGGTAGCACCCCATAGATACTGCCATCTGGCATTTCGAAATACACTCGCAAACGAGGTGTGCTTGCACCTTCATTTAGGCTATTACTGGGCTCGTACATCGCGATACCAATGTCACCGTTATACAAACCTAAACCGTGATCGTTGCGAGTGATCATCACAGGGCGACCAAGGTACCAAGTATCATCACTGGTGCTGATTTTACCTGCTCGCTCTAACCCTCGCTCAATACGTTGATTTAAGCCTTGTACCCCAAAGTCACCTTCACGTAACGCACACAATAAACGTACTTGTGAAAATGCGGCAAGCACGTCAGAAGGTGAGGCCTGCTGCTCAATTAAGTCTAAATAATCACGGTAGAAATTCACCGTCATTTTGATCAGCGTTTGGTAGTTATCAGCCGATAGCGGATAATTGCGAATATCAGCAAAACCTTGCTGCCAAACACGATCAACAAGCTGAGGTTTACCACTATTAATGGCTCTCGCTAACTGACCTATCCCCGATTTAGCGTGGAAACGGTAGCTCTTTCGCAACATACACAAACTATCAGCAACGGGGCTAACATTTTGTTGCGCCGATGATAACTGATACCCAGTAAGCTGGTTCAGTTGTGCTGCTTGTTGTGGACTATAGCCTTGTTCGATAAAGCCACAAATATCGCCAAGTACAGCGCCTGCTTCAACCGATGCTAGCTGGTCTTTATCACCCAATAAAATCAATTTTGCATGTGGCGGCAATGCATCAAGCAAGCGTGCCATCATAGGTAAATCAATCATCGAGGCTTCATCAACCACCAGCACATCCAAGTGCAATGGGTTATCACGATTATGACGAAAATCGACACTATTCGGTATTGCACCTAATAAACGGTGAATGGTACTCGACTGAGTCGGGATATTTTCTTTAACTACCGCATCCACCGATAATGATTTCACCGCCGAGCCAATAGATTCCGTCAAACGTGCAGCGGCTTTACCGGTCGGCGCAACTAATTTAATGGCAGGCGCTTCTACACCCGCCGCTAAATCGACCTGCATCACCAAGGCTGCCAACAACTTAGCCACAGTGGTGGTTTTACCTGTACCTGGCCCTCCCGATATAACCGAAAACTGGCGCGTTAACGCCATCGCCGCTGCCACTTTTTGCCAATTCAAACAGGCTGAAGTGGGTACTAACTTATCTAATGCAGCCAAATCACCAATTTGCGTCGCTTGCTGTAATACCGCATCAATTTCGGGCCAATTCAGTAAGGCGGGGGCTATCACATCTAGCTTATCGCAAACCTGTTCTTGGCGGGCTTGTGCCGTGTCTGTCTCACTGCCTTTAAATACCGCCAATGCTTCGTATAAGTAACCATATGTACGAGGGAATAGCGCATCAAGCACAGCTGCCATATCACCCTCTAGCAGACTGGCAGCAGGCGCTTGCGCTGTATGCGTGAGTTTCTGCGCGACAATTTTCTCAAAATGCCAGTAACGATGCAGATAGAAGCGCTGGTCAGTAAGCACTAACGGTGTAGCCGCTGACCCATCAGAAACCACAGGTAACTCGGCTAAAATAGCCGCCCAACAGTCAAATTCAGGGAGGCCTTCAAGTAAACCAACCGAATACTTGATCGGTAAGTCCATCACTCGCTTAGTGCTTTTTTCATCCAGCTCTAAACACACGTTACCCTTGCCTAATTCATGGCTCACCCATGCAGCAAGCAAAGCGACCAAGTCGTGATGCTCACTATGCGACTCACCGACTCGCTGCGCGATAAACTTAGCAAACTGATAATCGAGCGGGCGCAGTACACCTGACTTAGTAAGATCCTGTAATCGCTTAAGCATCAATTTGCTCTCCATCAATCAGCTGTTCCAATTCTGTAAGTAGTTGCTCACTTGGTCTTGCATGGAAAATACCACTGTCACTGCCCGCTTCAATACCGCGTAAGAATAAGTAATACACCCCACCAAAATGGGTTTCATAGTCATAGTTAGGAATACGGCTACGTAAGAAACGTTGCAATGCCAACGCATAAATTTGGTACTGTAAATCATAACGGTGATCGCGCATTGCTTCGACCAACTGCTGGCCGCGGTATACCGATGGATCATCACCTAAGTGGTTAGATTTCCAATCGAGAACGTAATATTTACCTTGGTGTTCAAACACTAAATCGATAAAGCCTTTTAGCATGCCACTAACGGTCGCAAAACCCAGATCGCCCGCTTTGGCAGATACCTCATCATGTTTAGCAATCACCTTGGTTAACATAGGGGCAGCCAGTAACTCGATCGGCAGTAAGAATTCCATTTCAGTTAAGCGTTGCGCTGGCGTTTTTTCCCCTAAACGCATCGCGTCGCCGTCTAATGAACACTGCAATACGTCACGGATCAATTGCTGTAATACAGGCAACCATTCCAACTCATAGTTTTCTTTTAGCAGTAGCTCCGTCAAGGTCGCCACGGTTTCAGGGCTATCAACAGGCGCGGTAAATTCAATTTCTTCAAAGACGGTATGTAAGAAAGTGCCTGGTCGCGCACCACGCGGAAAAGTATAAATGGAATATTCAGGCTCCAACTCTAAAGCGTGATCATCATCTGATGATGCCGTATCTGCCGCAGCTTCTATTGCCGAATCCGTATCAAAACCCGGTAAATCAAAGCTACTATCATACGAATTGTGGTGACCTTGTTTAACCAAACTTGAATAGCTGGTCATCCACCAGTTTCGCTCAATGCTGGCGCTAAATTGACTGGCCGTTAACGCAGGCGTGTCCCCTTCAGCGGGTTGCCACTTATCACTCGGTAATATCGGCGGCTCTGCCACCGTGATAGCTGGGAGGCTCTCCGCTAACTTCGCCAGCGCGATCTCCAGATCACTGATGCCACCTTCTTGGCCATTTTGTACCAAGTAGCCCATTGCTGATTGGTGTAAGCCTGTCGGCTCTTTGGTGCTGCGGCCATTACGAATCGGTGCCATACCCACAAAACAACCGTATACCGCCCGTGTTAATGCCACATAGATCAAACGTAAATCTTCGGCTAAGCGCTCTTTATCTGCTTTTTCTAGTGAATCAGCCTGCTTAGTAATATCTAGAATGGTCAGGTTTTGCTGATCATCATGGTATTTCGCTTCACTTGCGGCGCGATAGCTACAAACAAAGGGCATAAATACCAGATCGTATTCCAACCCTTTAGATTTATGGATAGTCACGATCTGAACCAAATTACGCTCAGACTCTAATCGTTGGATTTGATCGTCAGCATTGCCGTTAGGTTCAGCAACATGCTCTGCTAACCAGCGTAATAAGCCATAGTCGCTATCAAGCGTTTGGCTGGCTTGTTGTAATAACTCGCCAATGTGCAGCAAGTCAGTCAATCGACGCTCGCCGCCCTCTTCAGCCAATAAGCGCTCAGCAATCGCATTTCGGCTCATCACGGCGCGAAGCATTGGCATCACACCACGACTAAGCCATAACTTGCGGTAATCTCTAAATTCAGTCACCGCGGTTTCCCAGCGGGTTTCATCGTTATTTAATAAATCTAAATCCGCCGCAGTATAAGCAAACAAGCTCGACGCTAACGCTGCCCGTAGCGCTCGTTCATTTTCAGGGGTTAATACCGCTTGTAATAATCGCTGAATATCGGCCGCTTCTGCACTGCCAAACACACTATCACGGTTAGATAAATACACACTGGCGATGCCTTGTTCAGCAAGGGCTTGGCGGACTAGCTTGCCTTCACTCCCCGTGCGAACCAAGACGGCAATATCGCCCGCTTGAATCGATTTCTTGTGGTCTTTATCTTGGAAATAGGCGCTATCTTGCTGCGATTGGGTCAAAATATCTTGGATTTTAGCAGCCGTCGCCTCCGCCATTACCTCTTGGTAATTACCTTTAGTAACAGGTTTTCCATCCAAGCTATCTTGATGCCAAAACGTCAGCGCATGCTGTGCCTGACCATCGAGCCACCAGCTACGATCTGGCGCTTTAGGGCTATGATCAACCGATAAAAACTGAATATCTTGATCATACATAAATGGGCTATCAGGATGTTCAAATACCTGATTGACCGAGGCAATCATATCCGCCGTTGAACGCCAGTTTGTCCCTAGGGTGTAGTGATCCGTTACCTGACGGCGCGCTTGAATATAGGTAAAAATATCGGCGCCACGAAACGCGTAGATAGCCTGTTTCGGATCGCCAATCATAAACAAACCACAGCCACTTTGTGTCGCCGTATCTGTAGTGTAAATATTGCTAAAAATACTGTATTGCAGCGGATCGGTATCTTGGAATTCATCGATCATCGCCACTGGGTACTGGCTGCGAATACGATCAACGAGTAAATCATCACTGTCGTTATCAATCGCGGCAGATAGCTGTGTTAGCAAATCATCAAATGATAACCAGCCTTTACGCTGCTTGGCCTGCGCCAGTAATTCTCGACACTCTGCAATCGCGTGAGCTAACAGTGGATCACGCAAGTTAGCAGGGTTATCCAATAACTCAGCAACCGCGGCAAACACTGCATGTTCTGGCGGGTTATCTTTCGATTTTTCAATCAAGGTCTGCTGATGGAAACGTTCAAGCTTATCGGGCAAGTCATAGTTCACCGTTGGCGTTGCTGCCCACTGCGACACTTGCTCTAACCAAGTCGGTAAACTTTTTTTGGTATAGCTGCGTTTGTTGACGCCAGAACCTGCAATCAAAGGTTCTAAATCTGCTTGGTGTTCACACCATAGGGCTTTAAAGCTATCCAAGCGTTGCAGATTTTGTTGGTGAAGATCGGCCAAAGATTCCGTCATCGCATCAACGCTGAGCTTCACCGGCGCACCGGTTAAACTGCCACCTAAATCATTCAACAAGGCCGCAGGTGATGACCAAATATTACGAACTTCTTGCGCCAAGGCATGCGGTAAATGATAAAAAGTACGACGCCAATAATCCGCAGCCACCATGCTTTTTAACTGGCTTTCATCGGTCACAAATTCATTGTTAAAACGACTGCCCGATTCAAATGCATTTTGGGTCAGCATCCGCTGACAAAAACCGTGAATGGTATAGATGGCCGCTTCGTCCATTTGACGCTCGGCTTGTAATAAAATTTGCGCGGCCGTTTTATGATCTTGAATCTCTTCAAGCAAAGGTTGGATCACAGGATCGTTACTCACCCCACGGCTAAACGCCAAACGTGCATCATGAATACGGGCTCGAATACGATCCCGTAGCTCTGCAGTTGCGGCTTCTGTAAAGGTCACAACTAGGATCTGATCAACATTTAGCTCACAGCCATGTCGGCTATCAACGCTGCCATGGCCCAGCAATAAACGTAAATACAAGCTGGCGATGGTAAATGTTTTCCCCGTACCTGCTGAGGCTTCAATTAAACGCGCACCATGAAGAGGGAACGTCATCGGGTGCAGTGTATTTGCGTTATTATTCATCCCCGCCATCCTTCTCTGTCATAGCTCTGATTGTAATGAGTAAATGGGTTGGCGCCGCCAACCAAGTGCTTACGCTAGGTAATATCTTTGGTGTCATCAAGGTTCACCTTGCTGAATATCCGCCGTTAACATTTTTCTGGTTACTCATCACCATCAAGTGTGATCAATAACTTAGAAATAAACGTTAGCTTGCTTGAATAAGTTTTCTTTCTATCAATGTGAGAGTTTTCTCACAGTTTAACGCCATCGCTTTGGTTAGTATCGCAGCCAGAAACATGGTCACCTCTGGACCGGTGGTCGTACAGCAAACACCCTACAAATAAGAATGATTTGCTGACGGCCACACTACTTCCCGCCTACTCTTCGACTTTTTCACTATTTAAGACCGCCCCTTGCAATATTCGACTAGCAAGCTGTGACGCATCATTAGCTAAATTATCATCCCAATTAGGCCATACTCGCGCGATATAACTGTCTGCGCCTTCACCCGCAAATAAGTAACCATCGTTAAAGGTATCAGCCATTTTCTTCAATGCTTTTTGGATGGTCTCGTCGTCGTCTTTAAAACTACCATCGCGTCCGATCCTTGCTTGGATCCCTGCCAATGCTGTTTTAGGAAAATACGCTAATGGCTGATTTAAGCCATCAAAATACAGCTCAATAATATCTTGTAGATACTGGCGTGCGGTCTCGGCATCAATCGGGAGCAAGCGACGATATTCATCGTTACCAATCAAGTGCGTGCTCTTCTGAGCCTGAACTTGGTTTGGATTTGAGCTTTGCGGCTGCATTGCCGCCAAGCAGAGGTGATCTATCCATGCAATAAGCAGATCTTGAGCGCGTATTTTGCCACTGCGATAACGAACCAAACCGGATTGATAACCTTGTTTTAGCCAACCTTGTAGGTTCACCTTGTGACCTTGATAACTAAAGATTAAATCAACTTCCTGATCATCCAAAGGAGCATGAATTAACGGGAAAATCTGCTCGGTGAGTGCCAACACATCATTGCGGGTGATCGCTAAATCTAAATCCCCAAACGCTGCAACAGGTAAACGACCTGCCGCTTTTTGTTGTGCCGAAAATTCATCAAAGACAGCGCTTTCATCTTGGTTTACTAACTTGGCATCCAGTAGTTGTTGTAACAACTGCTCACGCATTAAATAACCGTCTAAACCGTTAAGCGTGAAAGGTTCGTCATCTTCGATGATCCCCATTGGTGGCTCAAAAAAGACTTTTAAACGACGATTAAAGAAGTAACGCACAGGTAAACGCCAAAAACGTTGTAGCTCTGATAAATCAAGTTCTAGCACTTTATCGTCAGCAAAAGGTTCAGATTCAAGCGCCGACAATTGAAAGGCTTGACCAGCCTGACCTTTACGCTCTGCGGCAGGTAACCATTCAACCGCATAACTGGCCTTGTCACCTTCAAAAGCACTCGGGCTAAACGGCACCAAAGGGTGGAAATGATTCAAGTGTTGCTTGATGTTGTCCGCTGATTGATCGACGGGTAATGCCTCATCGCCCGCAAGACAATAGCCTTGCTGGCAATATTCCACCAGCTCACTCACCAGCACTGACGGGACTTTCTCGGTATTATCTTGGATAGAACGGCCAACATAGCTGATATATAGCGTTTGCTGCGCAGATTGAATAGCTTCTAAAAATAGATAACGGTCATCATCACGACGAGAGCGATCACCAGCTCTAGTGCGACCATCCATCAAATCAAACCCTTCCGCAGGCATACTGCGAGGATAAGCACCGTCGTTCATTCCTAACAAGCTCACCACTTTGAATGGAATGGAGCGCATTGGCATCAAGGTACAGAAGTTCACTTGGCCAGCCAAAAAGCGCTGACTCACACGCTCGCCAGATAATTTACCTGTTAGGTATTCGGTCAAGACGCGTGGGGAAATCGGCGCATTGTAATGCGCATCATCCAGTTGTTCTTGCAGACGATGTAAAGACTCCCGAATTGATTTAAGTACCAGTTCGCCGTCAATATCGACCGCAAAGCAGTCATCCAGCAACTGATTCAAAATCTGGGTCCAATCAGTCACTGATTGTGATTGAGCCAAACAGTGGCGATAATCAATTAACTTGTCGATAAAACTGGCTAACTGGCCAGCAATTTCAGCATCGAGACCCTGCACTTCTTCATAAGCAGAGATACCATCAAACAAACCAGCCTCGTACGGCATCGCATAGCCCAATAACATCCGCTGGATGCCAAACAACCAGGTGTTTTGTTGCTGTGCAGGCAAATCGAATTGGCTTGCGGTTTGGCTATCGAGCCCCCAACGTACACCAACTTCTTCGATCCAGCGTTTTACTTTCTCGAAACTATCACTATCAAAACCAAACTTGGCCATAACAGCAGGCACTTCTAACAGTTCGAGTAATTCAGAGGCTTGGCAACGACTTTCAGGCAATGTCAGTAAGCGTAAGAAAGCCAACAGAATCGGGTTTTCTTGCTCGGCAGTACGGTCAGAGATCGAAAATGGAATATAACGATTACCCGGTGCATTACCAAATACCGCTTGAATCGCAGGACTATAAGCATTGATATCCGACACCATCACGATGACATCGCGTGGCTTTAGGCTGCTATCAGCATCGAACATCGCCAATAGCTTGTCATGCAGAACTTCCACTTCACGCATAGGACTGTGGCAAGCATTAATAGAAAGTGATTGATCATCTAACATCACCGCCAGTTTATGGTGGCTTGAATCTAGAATGTCGTCGTTTTGGCGATCTTCTAAATTCAGAATATCTGCTTGGATCGAATGCAGCAGTGAATCACGCTCAATGTCCGCGAAGGCTTCAATTTCATTGGCCTGCATTTCGGACATTAAGAATAAATTATCGCGGCCAAGTTTACCCATAGAGGCCAACAAGCTATTGCCGACAGCATCGGTATGAAACTCATCAAGCACATTATCTTCAATGCTGCCTTTGAGCTGCTCTGCCATATCCCCCTGTTCGCTGTGATCATCTAGCCATTTAACTTGTAGACGATTCTTCGCGGCTAACCGCGCAAGGTATTTACGGTCACGCACTTCGCCCCAGTAATAACGACAAGGGTTAGTGAACATCAAATGGACATCAATGTGCTCACCGAGAGCAGCTAACGCATCCATATAACGCGGCGGCAACGATGAGATACCAAATACAAACAAACGCTTTGGCAAGCCTTCAGGTAATTCACCTTCAGCAGCACTGGCGGCGTAGTTCGTGAGGGTCTCGATAAAATGATCATAAAGGTTGGCACGATGATACGGCGACTGCCCCAAAGCTAATGTCTGATCATAAAGTGCTTGCCATAAGATAGGCTGCCACGGGTGATCGTCGCCCAGCTCTTTAACGGTTTCGCCCGCTTCCCACTGCTGTACCCATTCAGGACGGTATACCAAGTATTGGTCGAAGATATCTGCAATTTTCTCTGCCAATTGGTAAATTTTCAAACCGTCTTCATCGCCCTCTAAATAGCGCTTAAGAGGTTCAAACTCATCGAGATCTAACTGCTGTGGTAGCACCTCCATCAGTTTCCATGTCATCGACTCTTTGTTGAATGCACTACGCGCAGGCACATCACTCAACACTTTGGTGAACATAGTCCAAATGAAAGTGGCAGGCAGCGGGAATTCAATGTTGGCAGCAATGCCGAAGGACTTGGCTAATTCTAATTTTAACCACTGTGACATCCCAGGGCTTTGTACCAAGATTTGCTCTTGTTCAAACGGGTTATCCAGTGGCTGCAAGCGAATGAGTTCAACCAGAAGGGATTTCAGCACGTCGAGCTGATTGGAGTGATAGACAGTAAACACGCAGATATCTCACACAAAAGAGAAAGTTATAGGAATTGTCTACCAATAGAGGGAATGCAGCAAATAGAAAGGTATTGAATAAGCCACATTATTTACTGCAAACGCCAAACAGATTGTTACCTGTCTAGCGTTTGCTCAATATAGATGGCTAATGATGTTCACAGCCTAAGACTCAAACTTGTTGTGACTGAAGTTGAGGGTGAAATAAACGGCTGATAGGACGGTAATGAGCAAGGTAACGCACCGCAACATAACTCACGATAACAGTCGCAATTACTAACTCAATTTGGCCCAATAGAAATACCTGCTGTACGTACTCACGGCTAAAACCAAACGTTGTCATCCAAGCTGCTGATTTAAATAATGCCGTTGCACTGATCACGATAGGGAAAGTAAAAGCCGCGTAACCCGCACTGAATGGCAAACGCAGTAAGCGATAAAAAGCCACATAAATCACAAAAGTCATCAGCACAGCGATCCCAATCAGTAAGCCAATCACCACAGGTGAAGGAACAGCAGTCACCGTTAGGTAACCCGCCAGTGATAGGCTTGCAGGCGCCGCCATAATCGCAATCGTCGGTTTCGCATTGTCATGAATCTCATGACTGAAAATTAAACGGTAAATCATCAGTGGCAACATAACGGCATAGGCAACCATACCAAACACCAACAAACCTTGCGCTAAGGGTAATAGCTCGCCGCCAGGAAACGCGACATCCGCAACTATGATACCCACAGGTGGAACAAACCAACTTGGCACCATGTGGTGTAATTCAAAATCGACCGCACGGTGATAAATAAAGAGTGCTAGAAACGCCACATGTAATGCCACGGCAAAGAGCCATAAGCCTTGGCTGAATACAGGGTAAAACTGACCGAGCGCCTTCGATACCACCATGGTTGCCATCGCATAGGTCGGTACAACGCTTCCAACAACAGGGTGAGAAAGATCAGTCCATAGCATTTTGGGGTGGAAGATAAATTTAACCGTAAGAATCAATAGCAATACAGCCGCAATACCCGCGCCAATTTGTTGGCCCAAGCCACCTAAATCTGCCACGTTTTCCCAACACCAACCAAGGCTCGCAATACCTAATGCTAATCCTGCCATTGGGGTTGGCGCCCCTGCTACTTTACGTTTTGTCGCTTTAATCATGACATTTCTCCACCAGCCAATTCATGGGCTGAGAACACACTCTGAACACAAAATGGAGTGTATCGAACTCTATTGTTTTATAATAACTGAATATATTTAACCTAAGGTTAAGTCATGCTTAACCATATAACTTGCATTATATTAGCAACTTTTGGTGTATGAGAATATGGCCCATCCTATTGCATTAAAGCAGCTCAATGCTTTTGTCACTGTTGCCCAAGAAGGCACCATTACCGCTGCAGCTGAAAAGCTATTCCTTTCAAAACCAGCGGTAAGTATGGCGCTGGCAGAGCTAGAGAAGCAGCTTGATCATAAGTTATTTGATCGTAACAACAATCGCTTAATCATTAACGAACAGGGGAAGCGTTTACTGCCTTTAGCCGATGAGTTACTTGCTCGAAGCCAAACTATCGAACAATTATTTAATCAAACCGGCCCAGCAACAGGGCAACTACGGATTGGCTCAAGCGATACTGTGGGGAACCAACTCACCCCTTTTTTACTACGCGATTTTCGCCAATATGCAAAACATGATGATCAATCTTTGTTTATCTCAAATACCAGCCAGATCTGCCACATGCTCAGTGAGTTTGAGTTGGATGTGGGATTGGTGGAAGGCAAGGTCCAACAAGCCGATTTGATGATCGAGCCTTGGCTAGCCGATGAAATGGTAGTGGTTTGCCACCCAAATCACCCTCTGACCCAGATAAAAAATCTACAAGTAAGCGATTTAGAGCATTCAGAATGGATTTTACGAGAAGCAGGTTCAGGCACCCGCGAGTTCTTTCTAAACCGCATTGCGCCGCGCCTGGAATATTGGCACCAAGCGTTTGAGCTCAACACCACTGAAGCTATAATCAACTGCTGCGCTGCGGGGCTCGGCGTGACGTGTTTGTCTAAGTTTGCTGTCCAACACGCCGTTAATGATCACCGCTTAGTGATTCTGCCACTGCCGCTCGATATGCAGCGTCAGTATTGGCTGCTATACCATAAAGAAAAATACCAAAGCCCATTAATGGAAATGTTCTTATCCTTCGCACAACAATGGCATTTCTCTCAGTAGAGCTAGAACCTTGCAATGCCCCTAGATACGGTTATCACCGCAACTGAACGCGATTATTTGGCTGATCTGACACAAAGGTCGGCCAGATTCTTGCTGCCAATCATTAAAAGCCGCTAATGTCGCTTGCTGGGATTTTTTGGTATCACGGCCACCGTCAATCACCCCAATATTACGTAAATAGGCCTCAACATCCCCACTCAAAATAAAGGTGTCTTTGCCCATAATTCGCAGTGTATAGGGGCCCGTATTACCCCCTAATCGCTTACCGTTTTTCTTAAGGTACTGCCATAATCCAATAATATCTTCGGAAGGCCACTGTGCTACCATGTTGGAAAACGAGCCATATTCACAGGCCGCTTGATGGATCATACGGGCATTTTCAGGAATGGTCATGACCTTGCCTAAGTGGCGAATAATCGCAGGGTCGGTTGCTTTTCGTTCCCACATTTCCGTTGGCATCAAGAGCATTTTTTCGATATCGAAACCGAAGAACACCTCTTCAAAATTGGGCCACTTCGCCCGTACCACCTTCCAACTCATGCCAGATTGAAACACTTTTTGGCTAAATGCGGCGAGCCAGCGATCATCTGGGATCTGCTGAAGCTGCTCTGAAGAAAGTGCGACAGATAACAGGCTCTCAAGGGCTGCATCACCACCTTTCCGTTCTGCTGCTCTTGCATAAATTCGATCAAATTTTTCTCGCATCATCACATAACACTGCTTATCACTGGACATAGCCCTTAATGCTACTGTATAAACAGCCAGTAAATCAATTCGGAGAGGGTGACCATGGCTGTTATCGTCAAATATGTGGTTGAGCGCAACGGAGAAGAAAAGATGACTTTCACCTCTAAGTCCGAAGCCGACGCATACGACAAAATGTTGGATATGGCTGACGATATGTTTGCTTTACTTAGTGAAAGTGAACTATTCGAAGATGAAGCTAAGCAAGAAGAGCTATCAATGTTCCTCGCACAAAAACGCGAAGAAGTACTTGTAGCACTGGGTGCAAAAAAAGCAAAACCGGCACCAAAAAAGAAAGTAGCAAAGCCTGAAGCAATAGAAGATATTCCTCAGGAAGATGCCGCTTAATTTTTTACTTTTTGTACATATCCTAAAAACCTCCTTCTGGAGGTTTTTTTATGGCGATAATTCCACCACATTTAGCCCTCTTAACCCATTTTTATCAGATCTACGTCATTTTTCACTGATTACCCTTTCCCCTCTTCTATATTCTGACAACTCTCTTTATGATGAAGGTAACGATATATAGACGAATTAAGTGCTATAGCACTTACGAAATGGAGAACAATTCAATATGGCTAGCTTTTCTCTTGCCTTAGGTACTGCAACGAAAAACCGTGACGGTAAAATCATCGAAGCATTTTTTCCAAGCCCTGTATTAAACCCAACAGATGCTTTAGTTAATGCAGTTGCCGCTGTGGTTAATTACAAAGAAGGCAACCAAGCAATTGAAATAACTCCAGCTCAGTGCGCTGATTTACAAGCGGCCTTCGTAGCAGCTAACGACGACAAGCATGCACAATTTGCAGCTAAAGCGGCAAACTCTTCACAACCGCTTGTGGTTGTTATTCTAGCGACAGATGCAGCACCAACCTCTGTTTCTGAAGCCTTCCTTAAGCTACAACTTATTTCTCATCGTTTAGTTCAACCACACGGTGTCGTACTCGATGGCGTCTTTGGTCTACTGCACAACATCGCATGGACCAACCAAGGCCCTATCGATTTACCAGAGCTAACCGATCGTCAAATTGAAGCACGCCTAAACGGTGAAGCGTTAACTGTCGATTGTGTAGATAAATTCCCTAAAATGGTTGATTACATTGTTCCTGCTGGTGTGCGTATCGCTGATACATCACGTGTTCGCCTAGGTGCTCACGTTGGTGAAGGCACAACCGTAATGCACGAAGGCTTCATCAACTTCAACGCAGGTACAACTGGCGTGAGCATGGTAGAAGGTCGTATTTCTGCAGGTGTTATGGTTGGTAATGGTTCAGATATCGGTGGTGGTGCATCTATCATGGGTACACTATCTGGCGGTGGTAAAGTTGTCGTCTCAATTGGCGAAAACAGCCTACTAGGTGCCAATGCAGGTCTTGGTTTCCCACTGGGCGATCGCTGTACGATTGAATCTGGCTTGTACGTAACAGCGGGTTCTAAAGTGCGTATGCTTGACTCATCAGGCCAAGAAGTGGAAGTCGTTAAAGCGCGCGACCTTGCAGGCAAACCTGACCTTCTGTTCCGTCGTAACTCAGTAACAGGTCAAATTGAATGTTTGACTAATAAGAGTGCGGTAGAGCTAAACAGCGAGCTTCACAGCAACAACTAATCCGACAATTAACGATTAGTGATATAACAAAGGCTGCCAATGGGCAGCCTTTTGAATTTATAACAAGCAAATGGATCAAACAGTCACCCGTTACTAATAACCTCGTCCAGTTAAACCATAACTGCTTGAATCTGAGGTACATTCATTTAGGTAGTCCGCATTAACCACCGTCGATACGGATTGGCGGCCAGAACAATAATCAAAACGGCCTTTTAAGTAACCCGCTCGATACTCTTCGTATTCTGTTTCACTCAGCGCACCTAAATCACCCAACCGCTGCTCATTTAGTTCACGGTAACCTTGCTCACCATGGTAAGCACCCAGTCCCTGCCAATTTTTCTCTTCAGTCAGACCGCTCTCATACGGAGACGTACAACCTACCAACCCTACCACCATTGCTGCGACTATCACTTTCATCATACTTGCATCCTCTGCCACTGAGGCTTTGCCACATCATTGTTATAATATGAATCTGTATCATGTGAATCACCCTTTAGCGCACGAGGAGTCTCCTCTAATGGTAAAAGGCTATAAAAGTAAGTATGGTCTAAATCGCCCAATCTGATAGAACAAGTTCCCCCTAATTCAGGGCTGCTGCCGCTTCTCTACCACTATCCAAATGACTGCCACTGTAAATTAAAGCTAAACCTACTATCGCCGCACCAAACATCACCAAGCCTAAATGCCAAAGTTGATTAATGCCGATATGCAGTAAAAAACTACTGATCAAAGATGCAATAATCATTTGGCATGCGCCAGATAACGCAGATACTGTGCCCGCTTTTTTTGCATAAGGCAGTAGTAGTAATGATTGCGCACACGGGAATGCCATCCCATTGGCCATCGCAAGTAAGAAGTGCCCAGCACTTACCGTGACAGGAGAAAGCGGTGCAAAAATAAAAATAATCCCTGATACAACATGAATAAATGGCGTTAACTGAAGTACTTTCATGGTGCCTAATCGCGGCCGTATGCGCTGACATAATAGCCCACCACACAATAAGCCTATCGCTGGGATCATCGCCCAGAGCGCGTATTCATCGGAGTCCATGCCTATTTGTACCTGCATAATAAAAGGCATTAAAGAAATAGAGATAACGACCAAGGTAAAGTTCACCCAACCAATCCCTGCAAAGCTCATAAAATGACGCTCTCGGAATAAAGAAAAATACGAAAGCGCTAAAGTGGATACAGATTGAGGCCGAGAAGCTGCAGCCAGTGTCTCTTTAAAGAAAAAAATAAGAATGAGCCAAATACAACTGATGTAAGCAAGAAGCAAAATAAAGACACTTTGCCAGCCTAAATAATGGTTAACCATACCGCCAATAACGGGACCAATAATAGGAGTAAAAGCCGCCACAATGGAGACCCAAGTCATGGCCTTAACAAAGCTTTGATTTTGATAACTATCGCGCATGGTTGCTCGTGCTAACACGCCCACACTCCCAGCGCCAAATCCCTGCATAATTCGTCCAGCTAACAAGCCTGAAAAGTTATCACTATTACAAACAGCAACAACTAAGCCAATGATCGCAATAGACAATCCAATCAATAAAATAGGCCGACGGCCAAATACGTCAGAGAGTGGCCCATAGATCAGTTGGGACGATCCAAACATGAGTAAGTAACCCGAGACTAATAACTGGGTTTGATCTGTGGTGATCGAAAGATCCCGTGCGATCCAAGGCAGTGATGGGAAAACCAACCCTAAACTTAACTGGCCAATACTGACAATTAGGCACGCCAACAATAAAGGCTTCCAGTTGAATTTTTCCATCTAACACCTCATCTAGCGAATAGTTATTCTATTATGCATTGATAAAGAGAAAAGGATTAGCAGCGCGAGAATAATAAATACTTTCCCACCCGGAAACAATAAACAACAAAGCCGAGACTGAGCTCGGCTTTGCTAGAAAATCATCGTTTTCCGTACATCAAGAGAGTTTAAAGCTGAGGATAGCTTAGCTCATTGAAGCACCACTCCGACGTCGAAACACACCTTAGTATTACTTTTTAATACAGTATTTCAGTGGGTTCTGGAGGGAAAACTTACTACCCGTGGTTTCTACATTCCCTTTTTTCAATGCCACCAAAATTTCCCGATGGATTTTAATAATGGCAAAAAAGCGAACCACTATAAAAATAATAAAGGCAGGCATTAGTACTTGTGCCATTGGTGCTGATTGCAGCACGAAATCATTCAATAACCAGACGGCAAGCATTAACAACATCAAATAGAGTGAATGTGGTTTAATCACAATGTTCACTTCTGTTGCCGATTCACTGCGCTCATAAAAAAACTTCATATCAGCCCTAATACTTAAAATATATTCCAGCGTTAACCTTCTCATATTCATCGTTTATAACGCAAGTCTATGCATAATCACGCTTGTACAAAACAGGGATATCATCAGGAAGAAGCGATGCCGAACATCAGCGCGCCCCCGACGTGTTAGGCCGCTACGCTCGTCAATAAAAAGGCTAACCCACTGGGCTACAGCTTCCGCTCCATGATTAGCCAAAATACAAATGCAAAAAAGCCCTGCTATTGCTGGCAGGGCTTTTGAATAAATGGCGGAGCGGACGGGACTTTATATAAATAAACTGCCACACCGAAAATCAGCGTGTCCCCCGGCGTGATAGGCCGCC
>NZ_NOIF01000088.1 GCF_002265265.1 Photobacterium sanguinicancri | reverse complement strand
TCCGTCTCGTGGGCTCGGAGAGGGGTATAAGAGACAGCTATTACGTCATTTTATGTTTAAGAGTAAGAAAATGAAGGGATTTAAGCCTTCGCTAGTATGTCTAGCGCTGAGTATTGCCATGAGTGCACAAGCGAACAGCTTGGACAGTGCCCGTGCTGTCGAAAACAAGATCAACAAAGCTTCTGCTGTTAGTCAGACCAAAATTGATAAAAGTGCAGAAGCAGCTTTGACGATGCAGGCTGAAATTGAACAGCTTCAGGAAGAAGTGAAAAACCTGACAGTTTACCGTGATCACATGGCACGCTTAGTGGCGAACCAAGAGCAAGAGAGTGCGAGCCTAACCGATCAAATTCAGGGCATTAAAGATACGCGTCAAGGCGTGGTCCCTCTAATGTACAAAATGATCGATGGCCTAAAGGTTATCATTGCACAAGATAAACCGATTAAGCGTGACCAACGATTAGCACGTATTGCCAAGCTAGAGCTGATGATGTCACAAGCTGATATCAGTGATGCAGAAAAATACCGCCGTATTTTAGAAAGCTACCAAATTGAAATGGATTACGGCACTAAGCTGGGTGTTTATCAAGGTGAGCTTGCACTTACCTCCAGCGATACTATTGAAGCTGAACTGCTTTATCTAGGTCGTATCTCGCTAGTGGCTCGTAGCTTAGACGGCAAGCGATACTGGACGTGGAACGATCAAAATGCAGGCTGGCAAGCCCTTGATTCACAGTTCTCATCAGGGGTTGATAAAGCCTTCGCGATTGCAAACAAACAAGTCGCGCCAAGCTTGATAAACCTTCCTGTATCTTTGCAAGCAACAACAAATAACGTGGAGACGAAGTAACATGAAAATCAAAGCGTTAGTTGCAGCACTGTGCCTATTTAGCTTACCGCTTACGGCAACAGCGAATACCGAATTATTACAAAGCACTCAACAAGAGCAAAAAGTACAACGCGCACACGATCAAGCGCGTGAATCTGGCTTTAAGCACACAGAACAAAGCATCAAGGCACAACGAAACGCCTTGATTGCACAGCGTAACCAGCTACAGCAAGAAACAGAACAGCTGAGCGATACCTTTAGTGATAATGAAAATAAACTCGCTATTCTTGAAGAGCATTTACGTTTAGAAACGGGCAGTTTAGGCGAGTTATTTGGTGTGGTTCGTCAAACCGCGAAAGATTTGAAAAGCGAGCTAGGTGCTTCTGTTACCGCCGCTGATCGTCACCAATACAACCATGTTATTGGCGATATTGTGGATGCTAAAGCCTTGCCATCATTATCTCAGCTAACTGGCTTGTGGTTAAGTATGGAAGAGCAGATTAAGGCAAGTGGTGAACTTGCTGATGTTAACGTGCCATACATTAACGGTGAGGGTCACAAATCGAGTGTTCATGCGTACCGTTTAGGTAGCTTAGGCATGATTGCCGATCACGGTTACATCGAATGGGATGGTGCTAAAAACACGGCAAAACCTTACTTAAAACAACCAGACAATGGGCCGGTATTTGCTGACTTTACTCAAGCAAACCAAGTCCAGTCGGTTGTGGTCGATCCATCACGTGGCATGATGTTGGCGCAGCTTGCCAATGAACCCGATTTGAAAGATCGTCTCGCACACGGCGGTGTCGTCGGTAAGATTATTTTGGGCTTATTAGCGATTGGTGCTGTGATTGCGCTGTTCCGTGGCGGTAAATTGATGATGACTCGTCAACAGATCCGTACGCAGTTGAAAAATCCAGAACAGCCGGGCAATAACCCATTGGGTCGTGTTCTTTCTGTTTACAATAAAGAACAAAACCGCAGTGTTGAAGCGCTTGAATTGCGTTTGCTTGAAACTATCGTCGATGAGCAGCAAAGCCTAGAAAAAGGCCTATCCATGCTGAAATTATTAGCGGCATTAGCACCGATGTTAGGCTTGCTGGGTACAGTAACTGGCATGATCGAAACCTTCCAAGTGATTACTCAATTTGGTAACGGCGACCCTAAAGTGATGGCTGGAGGTATCTCGACGGCCTTGGTAACGACGGTACTGGGTTTGATCTCTGCGATGCCACTACTGTTAGCGCATAACGTATTAAGCACACAAGCTGAGAACATCCGTAATATCTTGGAAAAACAGGGCATCAGTCTCGTTGCTGAACAAGCCGAGAAAGTAGGAAAAGCAGCCTAATGGGATTCAGTCTTTCAGAAGCCTTGCATTCAACGGTTTTCGAAGCCTGGTGGTTGTCACTATCACATTTCATGGACCAAGGCGGCCTTATTTTATGGTGGTTGGCCGCCGTGGTTGTACTGTGCTGGTTGTTGGTGATTGAACGCGTCTTGTATTTATTTGTGACTTATCCTGCTCAGAAAAAGCAGTGGTTAGCGCAATGGCATCAACGTGACGATCAAACATCTTGGTATGCGCATGCTATCCGCGATGGTTGGTTAAGCGAAGCGCGTATCGCCCTTAATCAGAATCTGAATTTGATTAAAGTGTTAGTGGCTATTTGCCCTATGTTGGGCTTACTTGGCACGGTAACCGGTATGATCTCGGTATTTGATGTGATGGCAACGCAAGGTAGTAGCCAACCAAGATTAATGGCATCAGGTATTTCTTTAGCGACCTTACCGACGATGGCGGGCATGGTTGCTGCGTTAGCGGGAATGTTTGTTCACGCACGTTTATCAAAAGCGTGTTTATGGCGTGAACAAAAACTAGAAAAATTATTAAGGAGCCGATGATGAGACTTAGTCGTCCATCTTCCGCACGTGAAGAAGCACAAATCGATATGACTTCCATGTTGGATATTGTATTCATCATGTTGATTTTCTTTATTGTTACTAGCTCTTTTGTGCGCGAATCAGGTGTCGAAGTGAATCGCCCACAGGCAAGTAATGTTGTGAGCAAAAAAGATGCGGGCATTTTTGTTGCTATCACTTCAGCTAACGATATTTACATTGATAAGCGTGTTATCGATGTAGAGCGTGTGCAAGCCACGTTAGAGCACTTGTTGCTTGAACAGCCAGAAGCCTCATTAGTGATTCAAGCTGACGAACATGCTTATAACGGCACAGTCGTTAAAGTGATGGATGCGGCAAAAGGTGCGGGTGTTAAGAGTATTGCATTGGCTGCGGAGAAGAGCTAATGCGTCGATTATTGATCGCTTTACCTTTAGCGGTTGTGGTGACTTTGGGCTTGTTCACGTTTATGGCATGGATGGTCGATAACGGCCATCGAGGTAAACCTGAGTCAGGTGAAGTCTTAGCTTTTGATATGGTGATGGTCGAGCAAGAACGCGATGCACAGCGTCGTCAACGTGCCGTACCTGAAAAGCCTGACACACCAGAACCACCGCCAGAAGCGAAGCCGATGGCGAAAGCACAAGCTGTTACGACCTCGATGCCGAATACACCGACCTTAGCATTAGATATGGCTGCGACAGGTGTAGCGATTAGCATGCCTGAGTTTTCTGATTTTGGCGCTAATCAACAAGCGATGCCGCTCTATCGTGTCGAGCCCCGTTATCCTGCTCGCGCCTTGAAACAAGGTGCTGAGGGTTTTGTGGTGATGTCGTTCACCATAGATCCGCAGGGTAGGCCAACGGATGTCGCTATATTAGATGCAAAACCACGTCGCTTATTTGAAAAAGAAGCGATTCGAGCACTGCGTAAATGGAAGTACCAGCCTAAAGTTGTTGATGGTAAGGCGATTGCGCAAGTTGGACAAACGGTAAGACTGGAGTTCAAATTAAGCAAATGATCAAGACATTAACTAAAACCTTAGTGCTACCTTTAGGCGTCGCACTTGGCCTTGCTTTTAGTAGCAATATCGCCACCGCAGGTGAACAACTGTCGCAATACACAGCGGGCAAAGTTCAGCGTGCGCATCAATTGCAGCAGGACGAAAAAACGGCAGAAGCGATTGCGTTATTAGCGGGTTTAACGCCGTCAAAAGCTTACGATAAAGCTTTTGTTCAACGTATGCTCGGGGTTTTTTATTGGCAACAGGGTAATACTAAACTAGCGATTAGCAATTTAACTAGAGCGGTTGATAGTGGTTTGTTGCTCGATGAACAAGCGTGGATCACTCAACGTATGCTGGCTGATATCTTGTTATCGAATGAAGAATTTAAACAGGCGCTACCGCATTACTACGCGTTAACCAAGTCTATCCCTGAGAATCAAAAAGCCGATGAACTGTGGCTACGTATAGCGCAGTCTCACTATCAGCTTGAAGATTGGAAGCCGGTATTATCTGCGATCAAGCGCTATGAAAGCCTACATCGTAAAGATGAAGTTCAGCCGTTAACAATCAAGTTGGGGGCACAGCTTCAGTTGCAACAATGGAAGCCATCATTACCAACTTTACAGCGCTTGATTATCTTAGAGCCGAATAAGTTGGTTTGGTGGCAACAAACGGCTGGGATTCAATTACGTCTGAGCCGTTCGAAAGATGCATTAGCTACTTTAGCGTTGGCTAAACGCCAGGGTGTCGAGTTGAGTCAGCAAGATCTTCGCACTTTAGCACAGCTTTATGCTCAGCAAGGTATTCCTGAACGAGCAGCTAAGTTATTAGCTGAACTTGATAATGCGCAAGCGGATGCTCAGCTGTTAGCCGATCAAGCCTCTTATTGGCAAATGGCGAAAGAGTGGGATCAATCTATTCGGTATTGGCGTTTAGCGGCGGCCAAAAACAATAAGCACCGTTGGGCGCTGGCACAGTTGCTATTGCAAGAAGGTAGGCATAAAACGGCATTGAAAGAGCTCGATAAAGTGTCAGGACGAAAATCAGATGTCGAGTTAGCGCGGGTACGTGCTTACTACAAACTGGAATCGTTTGAACAAGCACTCATTCATGCTAAACGTGCCAACAATATTAAAGCGAGTCCTGCGTCAAAAAGCTGGATTAAGTATTTAACGCAAATGCGTAAAATGCAGCAATCACAAGTGAATGAGCCACAATTGACAGCAATTTAATAGCAAGCGTCCTTTCTATCTTGTGCTTATGTAATAAAAGCACAGTTAACATCATCTCAGTTTGTATAACTTCTGAAGCTCCCTTGATACCTATCGGGGAGCTTCACGTTTATTTGAGATAAAATGTAACACTGAGAGAAAAATCAGACCTAAATCATAATTGAGAGTTTTATTATTAACTGTAAGCTAGAGACTAAATTTCTTAAATGTTTTCGCTTAATATTAAACCGCCAAATGTTACGAGTATGTATCCTTAGTGATCTATTTACGTTTAATTATTCTTATTTTAGTTTGTTTGAATTACGTCAGACTTCCATTTTAACATTTGATTAACGCCGCGATAGCCATGTTATTACCTTAATGTGCCCCCGTCACACATTGTAAGTATCTTCCAGTTTGTCCTTGTCTAATCCCCTATATTCCCTTCATCGAATCTCCAATGCTCTACACACATAATAAAGGATTGATAACGATGAAAAAGGTTTTGTTCAATGTTGCTGCCCTTACACTTGCTTTAGCTACGGCAGGCGTTCAGGCAAAAGACTATGAAATTGTGAACGTCGTGAAGGTGTCTGGTATCCCATGGTTCAACCAAATGAACAAAGGTATCGATCAAGCAGCTGTTGATTTTGGCGTAAATGCGCGTCAACTTGGTCCATCAACCCCAGATCCTGCTCAGCAGGTTAAGATCATTGAAGATCTGATTGCGAAAGGGGTAGATGCAATCACAGTTGTACCTAACGATGTGACGGTTTTAGAGCCTGTATTTAAGAAAGCTCGTGAGAAAGGCATTATTGTCCTAACTCACGAATCACCAGATGGCCACAGTGCAGACTGGGATATTGAAACCATTGATAATCAAGCTTATGCCAAAGCAACCATGGATGAGCTTGCTAAAAATATGGGCAAGAAAGGCGGATATGCGGTGTACGTTGGCTCGTTAACTGTACCGTTACATAACAACTGGGCAAACTTAGCGATTGATTACCAAAAAATGGCTTACCCAGATATGTATGAAGTGACCAGCCGTATGCCGGTTGCAGAGAGCATTGATGCATCATACGCAGCGACCAATGACTTAATGAAAGCGCACCCAGATATGGCGGGTATCGTATCTTATGGTTCGTTAGGTGCAATTGGTGCGGGTGAGGCCATTAAGAAGAAACGTGCTAAGAATAAAATGACTACTGTCGGCATCATGATGCCAAGTCAGGCTGCACCGTATTTGATGCGCGGTGAAATTGATAAAGGTTTCTTATGGAACCCAGCTGATGCGGGCTATGCCATGGTTGCTGTTGCTAAGCAAATGCTGGATGGCAAGAAAGTGGCTGACGGTGTGACTGTCGACAACCTTGGTGTGGCAGAAATCGATAAAGAAAAACGCGTGATCAAGTTTAACAAAATCCTTGAAGTGGATAAGTCAAACGCACGTGAATTAGGTTTCTAACCGATATTTCTGTAAACCTTATACAGGGCAGTGCAATGCTGCCCTTTAGCTGGAAATCCATCATGTCAAACGAAGCATTCATTACCCTAAAGCGTGTATCCAAGCACTTTGATTCCGTTAAGGCCCTTGATGGCATCAACTTAACCTTTAATAAAGGGGAAGTGCATTGTCTTGCAGGAAAAAACGGTTGCGGAAAAAGCACGCTATTTAAAGTTATCTCTGGGGTTCATGCACCTGAAAAAGGGGCAGAGATTATCCTGGATGGTAAAAGCTATTCTCAGCTAAATCCGCAACAATCCATTGAGCACGGTATACAAGTTATTTACCAAGACTTATCTTTGTTTCCCAACCTGACTGTCGCTGAAAATATTGCAGTACAAGACCACATGGCTTGGACCAAAGGCCTTGTTAAGCAATCTCGTTTGAATACTATTGCGCAAACAGCGATGGATAAAGTGGGTGTCTCGCTACCGTTAACCAAACGTGTAGAGCAACTGTCGATTGCAGAATGCCAGTTAGTTGCTATTTGTCGTGCCATGGCGTCAGACGCCAAGCTGGTGATCATGGATGAACCGACAGCTTCGTTAACCCGTACTGAAGTGAATAATTTAATAAGCGTTGTTGCTGATCTTAAGTCTAAAGGCATCACAGTGGTGTTTGTTAGCCACAAGCTTGATGAGGTAATGGAAATCTCTGACCGTATAACGGTTATTCGCGACGGTAAAACCATAGGTACCTACCCAGCAGAAGAGATGAACAGTGATGAACTGGCTTTCTTGATGACAGGACAGCGTTTTGAATTTTCGCCATTGGGAGAGTACAAGCAACAAGGCGAAGTGAAGCTTGAGGTCAATAATCTAACCAAAAAAGGCCAGTTTGATGATATTAACCTGCAAGTACGTGCCGGTGAGATCGTGTCGATAACGGGTTTACTTGGCTCTGGTCGTACAGAACTATGTTTAGCGCTATTTGGTATGACGAAGCCCGATAGTGGTCAAATAAAAGTGAATGGTAAACCGGTGGCGTTTAGCTCAAATAGAGATGCGATTGAGCACGGTATTGGTTACGTGTCAGAAGACCGAATGAGCACAGGGTTAGTCATGGAGCAATCGATCCAAGACAACACAACCGCGACGGTTTTACCTCGATTAAGAAAACAAAATGGTTTCCTCGACCACGTTAAGGCGACCCATTTAGTTAAAAAGCTTATTTCTTCGTTATCAATCAAAGTTGCCGATCCTATGTTACCTGTGACGAGTTTATCGGGTGGTAATGCGCAGCGTATTTCTATCGCAAAATGGATTGCGGCAGAGCCTGAGGTATTAATCCTCGACTCCCCAACGGTTGGCGTTGATATTGCGAATAAAGAAAGTATTTACCAGATAGCAAAAGATCTCGCGTTGAAGGGGATGGCAATCATTATGGTCAGTGATGAAATTCCGGAAGTGTTTTATAACAGTCACCGTGTGATCGTGATGAAAGATGGACGTTTTTCTCATGATTTTCATCCAGTAACATCGTCAGAAAAAGAGATCATGGAGGCCGTCAATGCGTGATCGTATTTGTTTAAATTGGGCTGCTTTAATCAAGCGCCACGAGTTTTATCTCGCTGCTCTAATTGGTTTAATGGTTGTTGGTTTAGGTGTGAGTTCAGAGGACTTTCTAACCTTAGGCAATATCTTCGATATGTCAGTAAGTTCGGCCATTTTGGGCATCATGGCTTGTGGACTGTTTGTTGTTTTGATTGCGGGCGGGATTGATATTTCATTTCCAGCAACCGCCGCAATTGCGCAGTATGTGATGGCGACGTATGTACTGTCGATTGGTGGCAACTTCTTTATCGCATTTTTGATTGCAGCAGCCGTGGGCATGTTACTTGGTCTTATTAATGCCGCATTGGTGTATAAGCTCAAAGTGCCAGCCATTATCATCACGATTTCAACACTGAATTTGTTCTTTGGCTTACTGATTTACTTTAGCAATGGCGCTTGGCTATACGGTTTCCCTGATTGGTTTATGGATGGCGTTGAGTTGTTCAGCTTTGTGGGTAGCGATGGCTACGATTATGGGCTTTCACTGCCAATCATAACCTTGGTTGCTGTTGTTTTATTTACGTCTTTCTTAATGTCCAAAACCCGTCTTGGCCGCCAGATTTATGCGATGGGCGGTAATGCCGATGCTGCAAGTCGAATTGGTATTAATTTATTCGGCATTCATTTGTTCGTATACGGCTACATGGGCGCCCTTGCTGGTATTGCTTCTGTTGTCCAAACCCAAATCACGCAATCAGTGGCGCCAAACTCGTTAATGGGTTTTGAGCTTACCGTACTTGCTGCTGTGGTATTGGGCGGAACAAGCATGACAGGTGGTAAAGGAACACTAATGGGGGTGGTTCTTGGGGTGGCATTATTAGCCATTATGAAGAACGGATTAACATTGCTCGGTGTTCCATCTTATTGGCATGCGGTTGTTACTGGTCTCATCATTGTATTCAGTATCAGTATGACTGCACTGAATGAAAAGAAACAAGCATTGCAGGGGGCATAATGGATCAGGTATTGAACGCATTAAAACTACCGACTGACAGAAATATCCGTTATTTATTAGTTATTTTAGCCAGTATTATTGCCATCATGGCTATCGCGAGTGGGGACACTTTTTTCTCGATAGCAAATTTACAATCGATGTCATCGCAAATGCCATTATTGGGAATGTTAGCGCTCGCGATGGCGGTATGCATGCTAACTGGTGGTATTAACCTTTCTATCATTGCAACAACCAACGCGTGTAGCCTAGTGATGGCAAGTATTATCACCATGGCGCCCGATAATGTCATGGTACTGTTATTAGCCTTAGTGGCGGGTTTAATTACTGCGATTGTTATTGGCTTACTCAATGGTGCTTTGATTGCTTATGTCGGGGTTTCGCCAATATTGGCAACACTTGGGATGATGACATTAATCAATGGTCTCAATGTGTTAATTTCTGGCGGCAGTGTGATGTCTGGATTCCCAGAGGCATTACTGGTGATCGGCAATGGCTCGATATTGGGCATTCCTATGCCGTTGTTCCTCTTTGTCTTTTTCGCAATTGGTTTATGGGGTTTACTTGAGCATACCAGCCTTGGACGCACTATTTACTTGATGGGCTCGAACGAGAAAGCAACGCGTTTCTCTGGTATTAACACTCAAAAGGCAGTGCTGTATGTCTATGCCATTTCATCGATTCTTTGTTGGGTTGCTGCCCTTGTCATGATGGCGAAATTCAACTCAGCAAAAGCTGGTTACGGTGAGTCTTACTTACTGATTGCTATCTTAGCATCGGTACTTGGGGGGATTAACCCTGATGGTGGTTTTGGCCGAATCATAGGTATTGGCTTGGCATTGATTGTATTACAAACGTTAGAAAGTGGCTTGAACTTACTTGGTGTCAGCAGTTATCTGACAATGGCTCTTTGGGGGGGCATTTTAATTCTATTCATTACCCTGCAAAAACGTAAAGCTTAGTGGAGAGAGCAAGATGAGTATTTATTTTATTGGCGTTGATGTTGGTAGTGGCAGTGCAAGAGCAGGAGTTTTCGACGCCTCTGGTCGAAAAGTCGGTGAAGCAAAACGCGACACAGAAATGTTTAAACCTCGTGCAGATTTTGTTGAACAATCGTCAGAGAACATCTGGCAAAGTGTGTGTATGGCAGTAAAAGATGCTGTCTCTAAAGCGAATATTGACCCAGTCCAAGTCAAAGGTATTGGTTTTGATGCCACCTGCTCACTGGTTGTGTTAGATAAAAAAGGTTTACCACTCACGGTGAGCCCAACAGGTCGCAGTGAACAAAATATTATTATGTGGATGGATCACCGTGCAATTGCACAGGCTGAGCGGATTAATGCCACTGAGCACCCAGTATTAGCATATGTTGGTAACCGTATTTCGCCTGAAATGCAAACGCCTAAGTTGCTTTGGTTAAAGCAAAACATGCCAAATACTTGGTCGCAAGCGAAGTACTTTTTTGATTTACCTGATTTTCTAACATGGAAAGCAACGTTTGATGATAGTCGCTCGCTTTGCTCTACTGTATGTAAATGGACATACCTTGGTCATGAGAATAAGTGGGATGCACACTTTTTCGAGCGTATCGGGTTAGACGATTTACTGGCGGATGATGCAAAAGCCATTGGTAATGTGATTAAGCCAATGGGCGCACCTGTTGGGGAAGGCCTAACGGCGCATGCTGCTAATGATTTAGGCTTAATGCGCGGCACGCCTGTTGGTACCTCGATTATCGATGCCCATGCTGGTGGTATTGGTGTGTTAGGCGCGGCAGGTATGGCGGGCGAAACGGCTGACTTTAATAAGCGCTTAGCACTGATAGGTGGCACATCGTCGTGCCATATGGCTGCGTCAAAAACAGCGCGCTTTATTGATGGCGTGTGGGGGGCTTATTACGGCGCAATGATCCCCGATCATTGGTTAAATGAAGGTGGTCAATCCGCCACTGGCGCATTAATTGATCATGTGATTACGTCGCACCCACTTCATGACCAATTGAAATCGCAAGCAACAGAAGAAGGGACGACAGTTTACCAACTACTGAATGATCACTTATTGAAGCTGGCAGGTACCAAAGAAGATATTGCGTTTTTAACAAAAGATATTCATGTGTTGCCTTATTTCCATGGTAACCGTTCGCCACGCGCAAACCCTAACCTAACAGGTACAATGACAGGGTTAAAAATGTCGAAAACAATCGATGATATGGCGCTGGCATACCTAGCGACAATTCAGGCGATAGCATTGGGTACTCGACACATCATTGAGGTGATGAACCAAGCAGGGTATGAGATTGATACCATCATGGGTTGCGGTGGTGGTACTAAGAACACGATTTTCATTCAAGAGCATGCTAATGCGACAGGGTGTGTGATGGTACTCCCTGAAGAGAGTGAGGCCGTGTTATTGGGTTCTGCAATGCTTGGTTCAGTAGCGTCTGGTTTTTATTCGGATATTCCTAATGCCATGAATGCGATGAGTCGTATTGGACGTGCTGTCACACCACAAACCGATAGAATTAAGCGTTTCTACGATATGAAATATCAAATATTCCATCAAATGTATGAAGACGATATGAAGTACAAACAACTAATGTCTGAATTCTAGCGTTACCCTTCATTCTCTGCCTTCCTTGTTATAAGCCGCTGCTCAGCGGCTTTTTTTTATCCAATGTAAACATTGTAAATTGAATCACAATGAAAATTATTATCACTTAAAATGTGATTCATTCTGATTTACCACTGAAACGTAATTGATGCTAAAGAATAAAACAGTGCAGCTATGGTCTCGTCGACTGCATATCTACATTTCCATGGCCTTACTGCTTGTCGTGCTGTTTTTTGCCATTACGGGCATCACGCTTAATCGCCCACACTTATTTGTGAAAAGTCAGCCTGATATTACAGAAATAACGTTAGCTATCCCCGAATCATTACTGCATTCAGAAAAGGGGCAGTTCAGCCCCGATGAAGCGCGTTTACTGACTTATTTAACAAAAGAAGCGCAGGTATCCGGTCAACCTTCTGGCTTTAATGTTTACCGTGATATTGAAGACGGTGAGCTGATTGAAGGTGAAGTCGCAGTGGATTTTAAAGGCCCTGGTTTTAATTCGGCAGTTTTCATCGATATGACAACCCAAGAAGCTGTGATTGAAAAAACACATTATGGCTTAGTGGCGGTGCTGAATGATTTACACAAAGGCCGTAATAGTGGGGAAGTCTGGCGCTGGTTTATTGATATTACCGCCTTATTAATGGTGTTTTTCGTTCTTACTGGCGTGTGTCTACTTATTCCTAAAAAGAAAACGTTAAAAACGTCGTTGAAATGGATGACGCTAGGTACAGCAGTCACTTTATTTATCTTTTTTGTTGCAGTGCCTTAATGGGCGTTTATTCGGTCAATACCGCTCTGCAATCGTAATGCTTTACCTTAACTCTGTAGAGTTAATTGCTTCATATATCAAGGATTATCTGATGAATTTGGCATTAAAAACCGTGTTGAAATCTAGCGCACTTGTTGCTGCATTATCAGCACCATTAATGGCACAAGCAGCACCAATACCAACAAACGCCCAAATGGATGTGGAGTTTGAAATACCTTACATCAAGGCGTCGCCATATGCGCGCCCTTACGTCGCTATTTGGATTGAAGATGCTAACCGTAAACCTGTACGCACCATTGAGCTGTGGGTTGGTAAAGATGAGTGGCTAAAGGATTTACGCAGTTGGTGGCGCAAAGTGGGGCGTTACGATCGCGAACTGGTTGATGCTGTGACGTCTGCAACCCGTACTGTCGGTGAATACCGTTTCACGTGGGATGGATTAGATGATTCAGGTCAGCGTGTCGAGCAGGGCGAATACACATTTTATGCTGAATCTGTACGTGAGCACGGTGGCCGTAGTGTTATTCGTCAAAAACTGAATCTAGCAGATAAAGCTTTCAAAATAGACATTAAGCCAGCAGTGGAAATTGGCAACGTCGCGCTGACATACAAAATTAAATAGGACTTAAGAGAACAATCATGATCAAAAATAACAAAATGAAAGCGGCCGCGCTTGCGTGCACACTATTGACTGGCTTAGCGGTTTCAGCGTCTGCAAATGCACACCCTCGCTGGATTTTGCCTTCTCATTTCACCGTATCAAAAGAGGGTGGTGATTGGTTGACATTTGATGTAACGGCTTCGCACGGTACCTTTGTTTTTGATAAGCCTGCAGGCAGTGAGTCAGCGCAAGTATTGATGCCAGATGGTCGTTTTGAGCGTCCAAACTTTGTTATTCGTGGCAAGCGCCGTTCTATTTTTGATTTCCACTTTTCAGAAGAAGGTACGCACAAAGTTGCAGTAAATAATGAACCGTCATACTGGACAGAATATAAAGCGGGTCGTCGTGACACAGTTAAGTGGGCAAAAGCATCGAAAGCTGAGCGCGAAATGCTGCTTCCTGAAAAGGTGCGTGACGTTGTCACTAAAATTAGTTTTACCCGTGCTGAATCTTACATCACTGTTGGTAAGCCAACGCAAAAAGCATTGGAAATTGAAGGTAAGCTGCTTGAGCTAAAACCCATTACACACCCAGCAGATATTGTTGAAGGCGAAGAAGTGACATTCCAAATGTTCTTCAATGGTGAGCCTCAAAAAGGTGTAACTGCCGACATTACGCGTGAAGGTAGCCTTTACCGTAACCACCAAGAGCAAATCGAAGTGGAAAGTGACAAAGACGGTTACATCCGTTTTGTTCCTGAACATGCTGGCCGATACCTAATGCGTGCACATTACAGTGGTGACCTTAAAAACCACCCACTAGCAGACAAAGCTGGCGTGAATGTTCACCTAACATTTGAAGCGGTTCTTCAGTAATTATACCCATTTGACCAATTACTTAATTGAATTGGTATTACTTTTAGCTCTTATAGAAAGCCTGCATCGGCAGGCTTTTACTCTTTTTCGAGGTTGTTATGCAAAAGCAAATCGCGCTTTTCTTATTCTCATCAGTTGCTCTTTTCTCTACATCGGCTCAGGCACACTTTCCTCTTATGAGTTGTTGGTTTGCGGCTGATCAGGTTGTCTGCGAGGCGGGCTACAGCGACGGCAGTACTGCGGTTGATTACGATATTAACCTTTATGATTACGACGACAATTTACTTGCGAAAGAGAGCACGGATAAGGCATCTAAAGTGAGTTTTGCTAAACCTGATACTGACTTCTATATCGTGTTTGATGCAGGCCACGAAAATCCAGTGGAAGTTGACGTTGTTGAGATATCTGAAAAATGATCACCCAAAAAGTACACTCCGATAACGGGGGGCGAGAAGGGAAGTGGGTTGCTTTATCGATCATACTTATCTTGCTGGTTTCGGCTGTGTTACTCCCTTATCACAAGCAACAATCAACTACTGCTGAGTTAGCTCAGCATCAAATTGCGGTTGCAGACATCGAGCAGAAATCACTGGGTTTAATCGCTGATTTACGTCTGGCACATGAAGAAGTAAGAAATCTATACTTTGATGCACTTGAGCAACAAGTGAATGTGACTGATGTAGACCTTACAGATAGCACTGTAAGTCAATGGGTTAATATTGCTGAGTTACGCGATATGTGGCTGCCTCCTTTTATTGAAGATAAAAGTTGGGAATTTCAAGGTAAACATCAGTGGACATTGATTGCGCCAGCGACTTACCAGGGCATCGCTCAGACGCATGATGGAGCTAAATCTCTAGTCTTGATTGCCGCGCATGAAGAACCTGAAATTTGGTTAGACCTGAATAATAACGCGGCGCCAATGATGGCATCAGATACGGTTATTTCTGATCAAATGCTAATTGATGCTAGCTGGATCCAAATTGCATTTGAACAATCAGGCTCTGCTCCTCACGGGCATTAATACGTCTTTTTGCTTTAAACATCGATACCCTTACTATCAGTGGTAACACAATGATAAAAACTAAATCATCAGTAATTTCTTTCAAAGCGCTTTCATTCAAACAATTTTCACTGAAAGCAGCCTCTCTCTTTATTCTTTCCTTATTTAGTTCATTTTCTTATGCAGCCGATAAGATCAATATCGGGATCACTCTTCAACCTTATTACAGCTACGTAAAAGCAGTTGTTGGTGATAAAGCGGAAATTTTGCCTTTGGTTGATGCAGGTTTTAACCCACATAATTATCAGCCACAGCCGAATGACTTACGTCGTTTGCGTGAAATGGATGTGATTGTGGTAAATGGTATTGGTCACGATGATTTTGCAATGAAAGTGATTCAAGCAGCTAACCGCAGTGATCTTGTTGTGATTGAAGCGAATAAAGATGTGCCTTTGCTTCCGGCAATGGGGCAGTCAGTGGGTGATGGTGCGGTAAATCCGCATACGTTTGTTGGTCTTTCAACCACCATTCAAAAGGTTTACACCATCGCTAATGAGATGGCGAAAATCGATCCAGAGAATGCCCGTTACTACCGTGCTAATGCGCGTAAATACGCTACAACTTTTCGCAAAATGAAACACAACGCCATGATGACATTGGGCGACCTTGATACTGCTGGCATGACAGTGGCAACCACGCACAACGCGTACGGCTACTTGCTCCAAGAGTTTGGTGTGGATGTGGCGACGGTGATTGAACCTGCACACGGTGTAGAACCTAGTGCTAGTCAGTTGCAAGAAACCATCGAGAAAATCCGCAAATCAGGTATTGATGTTTTGTTTTACGAGCTAAACATGCCTAACCGCTATGTTGATACTATTGAGAAAGCAACTGGTGTTCAGCTGTACCGCTTTTCTCATATGACCCACGGTCCGTATGAAGCGAAAAAAGTTGAAATTGAAACGCGTGAGAACCTAAATACCTTGGTTGAAGCGATGAAATTTGCCGCTGAAAAGAAAGGTAGCTAACTGTGGGACCTTCAATTGAATTAAGAAATGTTGGACTGACGTACGGTGAAAACGTCATCTTACAAGATATAAACCACAGCTTCACTGCTGGCGAATGCCATATTGTTATGGGGCCAAACGGTGGCGGTAAAACCTCGCTACTACGCTCTATTTTAGGGTTAACCCCTTTCACTGGTGAGATCGATATTCAGTGGCCTGAAAGCAAAGGTAAGCTTGGTTATGTACCGCAAAAAGCCATGTTTGAAGGTAGCCTACCTCTGACTGTGATGGATTTCATTCTATTAAACCAAAGCAGCAGCCCACTATTTTGGCGTCAAAGTGCGAAGAATAAAGCGCGAGCTCTGACTCAACTTGAACGTGTTGGCATGGCAAGTCGTGCCGATCGCCGTATGGGGCAATTATCCGGTGGTGAACAGCAGCGCGTGTTGTTTGCTCAAGCATTACTTGATGATCCTCAGTTATTGGTTTTAGACGAACCAACAACAGGTATGGATGAGCAGGGTGTACGTTATTTAGAATCTTTGATTCATGAATTAGTGGCCGATAACCGAACTATTTTAGCTGTTCACCATGATGTAACTGCGGTTCGCCGTTTAGATGGTCATGTTCATGTTGTTAACCGCAGTGTTATTGATAACGGCAGTGTCGCGGAAGTATTAGTGCCTGAAAAAATTGAAAGATTATTTAATCATTACACCGCAGCGTCATCGACTACAGAATCAAACAATAAGAAGGAGGTCGCATGATGGATATTGTTCGTCAATGGGCGCTCTTGGGTGTGGATGTGGGTTGGTTAAGCGAAAGCTTTTCCTACGCATTTGTTGTTAATGCTGTCGTTGCCGCCTTGATGGTTGGTCCTTTGCTCGGTGGGCTAGGCACCTTGGTTATTGCTAAGCGTCTGGCTTTCTTTTCGGAAGCTGTGGGTCACGCAGCATTAACCGGTATTGCATTAGGCGTATTACTTGGCGAGCCGCCAGATAATCCAATTATTGGTCTGTTTAGTTTCTGTATGATCTTTGCGTTACTACTGCATTTCGTACGTAACCGAACTAATGTGCCTTATGACACTTTAGTAGGTGTATTCCTTGCGTTAGCATTAGCTGTTGGTGCAGCATTACTGATGTATGTTGCGCGTAAAATTAACGTTCACTTACTTGAAAACGTGCTATTTGGCTCGATCCTGACAGTCACAGACAGTGATTTATTGTTATTGGCAGGCAGTTGCTTGTTGATTGTATTGGTGTTGATCCCCACGTTTAATCGGATTTTATTAACCTGTATTAGCCCTGATATCGCCCGTGTACGTGGTTATGCGACCAATTTTTACGATTACCTGTTTGTCATGATGATCACCTTAGTGACTATCGCTTCAGTCAAAATCATTGGTGCTGTACTTGTGGGGGCATTATTGCTTATTCCTGGTGCGACGGCGCGATTACTGACCAAAAACATGGGTAGTTTTGTAGTGTTATCGGCGGTGTTAGCAACCATTAGCTGCTTAGTCGGAACGATTCTTCCGATGGAACTTAAACTACCGATCCCATCTGGTGCGGCGATTATTATTGTTTCTGCTATTTTCTTTTTGACTGCGACTTTCTATCGCATCGTACGTAAAGGGTAATTCTGTGCTTCGATCATTATCGACTAAAAGTGTTCTATCAATCACTGCGTTAGCTATGGCGTTATCAAGTACGACGGCGCTTGCTAAAGATATTCTGACAGCGACACCAGTAACATACATGCTAGCGACGGAACTCACGAAAGGTACCGAGCTGACGACTGAGTATTTGCCGCCTAAACGTTACGGTGTTTCACGTTTGCCGAATTGGTTTAGTAGTCAAGGTGCAGCAGCCACTGAAAAAGCAGCAAAAGAGGCAACAGTTGCGTTAACCTTAGGTGCTGTATGGGCCGATGATCCACTGTTTGTTTATGCTCGCCAAGGCAACATTCATATTATCGAAGTGGATGCATCCCAAGCGATATCACCGCGTGCAACAGGGGTTGCAGCACTACGTTTAGAGGATGGCTCGCTTTCTCCGTTTGCATGGCTTAATCCCTCAAACCTGAGCCGTATGGCTGCGATTGTGAGCGACGATTTACAGCGCGTGTGGCCAGTGCAAGCTGCAGTAATTAATAAAAACCAGCAGGCATTAATGGTGAATGTGCGTCAGTTGATTAATCAGCAGCAAGCACAGTTAATTGAAGCTAATATTGATTCGGTGATTCTCTTATCCACTGAACTCGAAGATTTTGCATCGGGTAATCAGCTCTTTGTGGTAGATCGTTTAACCACGCCAGAATTGGAGTGGACAGATGCTGATAAAGCAAACTTGAAAGCATCGTTAGAAGAAGATGAAACATTATGGATTCTAACCACTCGCAAAATGAGCGCACAGCTAAAATCAATAGTACCGAATACAGATCGTGTTCTTGTGATTGATAGCTTAGATCGTTGGGGTAGGGCTGGCATTGACCAAAAAGCCCCGCTGAAACGTTGGCAGCTCGCATTATAAATATATTTGCAATACGTATCTGAACAAGACAGCGAGTAACACAAAGCCCGACAGCTATCATGAGCTATATCGGGCTTTTTTTGTTATTAAGGTAACCATCGAAATCAGGTGATTTTTAGTAATGAAAAAGAAAGAGGCTTCCCGTAGGAAGCCTCTTGAAAGTAAGGTTAAAGCCAGTGGAAACGTAAGCTTATTAGCTTAGTCTTTCCACTCTTCCTCGCTCCAGATAGGGTTCAGGCGTTTGATAGATGTGGTGAATGCTTTCTTCATTTCATCTTGTAATTCAGCCGGAATATCTTTAACACTTTCTTCCAACATATCCGTTAGAACAACAGACAGTTCGTCATGAATAACCTTGCCTTTTTGAGTGATGAAAATGCGTTTTGCATTTTTATTTAGCTCATCAGGTGTCGTTGCCACTAAACCATGCTTGGTTGAGTGGCGAAGAATACTACTAATAGTACCCTTAGAACGACCCATACGGCGTGCAAGTACGCTTGGGCGAAGTCCGTCTTCGAAATCAAGTTCAATCAGTAACGCAAGACGCTCTACATTGAGTTCAGGGTGGCGACGTACCACTTCAGCTTGAACTTTATTTTGTAGAAAGTGCGTGAAAATCCAGGATAAACCTGCAAGTGACTCAAATGGTTTCATAATGCTCTCCTATATGTTTAACATCTTATATTGTTTATTGATAAATACAATCAGAG
>NZ_NOIF01000087.1 GCF_002265265.1 Photobacterium sanguinicancri | reverse complement strand
GCTGGTTTTTTTATAGCTAAATTTATGTGTTATCAATCTAGAATTGGTAAGCCGCCGAGACTTTTACACTTCTACCTGGTTCATTATCCGTTAAGTCGATAGAACGTGCAGAGCCCGTGCGAGAAGCGTGCGATGCGTACTGTGAATCGAATACGTTGTCGATACCAAAGGTCATCACTAAACCATCAACTTGATGCGGCGCCCATTGCGCGAACAGGTTATGGACGTTATAAGCTGCTTTTGGTGCAGTCCCCGCCATTACATTATCATCTTCCAATACAAACTGAGAACGCCAGCCTAGGTATAGGTCGAGGTCATATACAGTGTAATCAAGGCTTAGGTTGATACTGTCACCCATGTCCGTGCTGCGCTTATTACCGTCGAGAATCGGTGTATTGTTGGTGGTATTTTCATTATCAGATTTTGCATAAGATAATTTAGAACTAAATGCGTCATAACCGTAGAAGAAGCTGGCTTCAAACCCTTTGATTTCGGCATCACCATTGTTATGAATATCGTATTGTCGTTTAGGGCCGTTATAGCTTGTTTGCAGGTGATCTTTTAAGTCGGTTTTGAATATCGTGATATTGGAGGCGAAACTGTGCATGCCTATGTCGTAGTTTAGCTTTACGCCCCCTTGGGTGTTTAGCCCCGTCTGCGCTTTGATGTCTTCTGCAAGGTAAGCCACTTCCTGATATTTAATAAAGGACTCTAATAATTGCGGTGCTTTAAACAATGAACGTGTACTGGCAAAGAAGGTGACGTTATCATTCAGTGTATAGTCTGCCGCTAACGCCCACGTTATGTCGCTAAAAGATTGATTGCTGGTGAATGCATCACGTTTAAAGTGATCGTAACGAATCCCTGGTGTTACTGAGAACGCATCAGTGATCTGGATTTTATCTTGTACAAAAATGGCACTTGTTGTGCCTTTTTCTTTTAGTTCATCCGCAGAGCCGTACTGGCTTTTGCTTTCTTGCTGATTATAGTCAACGCCGTAAGTGAAGCCGTTTCGAATTGATCCTAATGCCATATCGGTCGTTGCTGTAACACGGGCACCTGTATTGGTGTTAATAGCACTATTGACTGAGCGGCGGTTACCCGGCCAGCGACCAGGGATTGCAGATTCGTCACGCTCAAGATCAATTGTATTTCTGTACAAGCTGGTTTTAATGCCAAAATGTTCACTGTGATCGTATTGATGGTTGAGCGTAACGGTGTCGCGATCATACTGAGTGGGGATCAAGGTTGTTTTAGACAGTGCATTATTAGCACCTCCTGACATATCGGGGCGAGGGCTGTAATCACCTTTGTCACGGTAGCGGTCATAGGTAAGCTCAAGGCGCTGGCTATCTGTCGGTTCCCAGCCAAGTTTAGCCAACATATTTTTGACTTTACCTTCGGCACCAATCGTTTCGTTCCCTTCACCATCTTTAAAGTTGCCACGTTTGATCATGTAGCCATAAAGCATCGCATCGATGTTATCTGTTAATTGCCCGTAAACAGTCGTAGATCCTTGCTGCGCATCATTGCTGGCGTATCCACCGAAAACACGTGCACCATATTTTTCGCCCGGGCGAAGTAAGTCTTTCGCATTCTTGGTTTCAAAGTGAACTGCGCCACCAAGACCACCACTAATCACCGAATTCGCACCAACCTGAATGTCTACGGCCTTAATGATGTCTGGGTTGAGTGTGAGGTTACCAATGTGGTGAAACATATTGGCGTACTGAGATGCACCATCAAGACGGATATCTAAATCGGTTTCGTTAAAGCCACGAATATTAATACGTTGGTTGACCGAATGGGTTCCACCTACATCGACACCTGGAATATCCCGCAGCAAATCTGAAAGGTGATCGGCTTGTTTTACGGAGATGTCTTCATCACCTAAAAACTCGGAAGAGCTTGACACTTTCGCACCCCATACGATGACTTCCTCCATATGAGAAGTGTCCGTTTGTGTTACCTCGGCGACAACGGGCTGACATACCAGTGCTGCAGCAATTGAAAAGCTGAGGGTCGATAAACGTATTGATTGGCGAAACGGTTCACAAGAGTGGTTTGGGTTCTGGTTGTTATTTTTATTGCTTGGCATGTTAATCCCTAACGATCGCTTAAAACACAATGATCTAAATGATATTTATTCGCGAATGATGATATGTTGCAATAAAAGCAGAATGAAGCGATTAACGTAATGCAAAATCGTCATCGCGTTATGGCAAAGAATCAGCGGCTTACTTTATGTCTAAACGGGCAATAGCAAGCTAAATAAGTCACTGATGATTTTTGCTGGTTAAATTCACGGATAACGACGCTATAGATTTTGTAGGAAGAACAATGAAAAATGAAAATGCACCCCATTCGAATGACAGGGCTTCACTTGTGATGGCGCGACGGGTCGTGATGGCTGCAAAAGTTGAAGAGAATAGGTCGGAACCGCAAGCCGAATATAGCGAGGATAGAGCCTTTGTATCGCGAAGCAACGGCTTGGTTAACATTGATAATATTGAACAACGTAAAATACAAAAAATCATCACGGCTCAAAAATCACAGCCTCAAGTCTTAGTTGAAGGGCGTTTTTTGGCTGAACGTTTCCCGTCAGGGATCTCCGTCATGGGAGGGGATATTCACGAACTTGCGGATACAACGGTATTAGCAACGGCAGGTAGCGCATTGCATATCATTATTGTGTTAAGTGGCAAGTTACGTTTTGGCTACGATGACCATGATTTCTACTTACGTGGAAAACAAGATAGGACTGAAGCCTTAGCCGATATCTCAAAAGTCGATCTCTCAAATAAGACACCAACAGGTGCCGTTGTACATCGACCGAGTAAAGAGCCGACGGCTGTCATTGTCGATATTAAAAGGCGTTGTTCATTTCGGCGGTACTTATCAAAAGGGCGAGTACGTAAACTGAATATTATTATACCGCATGAATGGTTTGAGCGACTCGCATCAGGAGAAAGTAAAGCTGAGGGCATGTTCTGGCAGCACTTTGCTCACCATCTATCATTCGTTAAGTGGCAGCCTTCGCCTCAAGTGTTTCACTATTGCCATGAAATGATGGAAGCCATTGACTTAGAAGATCAGTGGCAGCGTAACCTTTATGTGGAAACAAGGGCAACGGCCATTGTCGGAGAGATGATCCGCGATGTTATTCAGCTGCCAGTAAAGCGGCAAGCTGAGCCAGTTGAAGATCCTTGTCATGCATCAAGTGAGCATTACGATGCTCTATGCGGCGCCATAGAGTATATAGAGTCATATTTACATACAGATTTAAAATTAGAAGACATCGCGAAGCAGTCAGCCATGAGTGTCAGTGCATTACAGCGCAAGTTTAAACAGACATTCACGTGTACCGTTTTTGATTACGTGCGTAATCGTCGGCTCGATAAAGTGAAAGAAGCCATGTGTAAAGAAAAAATCACAATAGGAGAAGCCGCTTATATGGCTGGCTATAATCATCCATCAAACTTTATTACTGCGTTTAAACGTAAGTTCGGTATCACTCCTGGTGAATTGCTTACTTCTTAGACAAAATAAAGGATTTATCTCAATAATACGCTTTACTTATTGTTATCGATGACATTTTTCTGACATTGGTAATGTGTTGAGTGATAAACTAATCGCATGAAAAAAACTGCTTTGCTTCTTTCACTATTCTTTTCAGCGGCTTGTACTGCTTCAGTGCAGAGTTTACCTGAACGTTTAGATGCTGTTCGTTCTGATTTATTGCAGAGCGAGCCTTTAGCAACGTACGATTTTCGTCAATTACAAAGCTTATACCCATATGCATTGTTAAAGCCTTCAAATTTGCTACCGCAAACGGCTAAATATCCTCTTAAATCAATGACTCGACTTTATGCTGGGTCACAAAGCTGTAAGGGACCATGGCCTGTTAGTCCGTTGGTGACACAACCTGTCGTTTACACGCGTGCTATCTGCAATAACACCAAATTACCAGCGGGTTGGTTTATTCGTTCAGGCTATATTCATCCAGGTGGTGGTAGTTATGCATACCGGTATATAAAGCATCACCCGGATAAATCCGAAGCACTGTCACGCTTTCTTCATATACAAGAAAAGCCATTAGCACCCACAAATAGTGAGCTTGGGCGATTACAGCGTATGGATAGTGAAGAGATTGATGTGTTTATTGCGGGTGCAGAAGTCTTTGTTTCTAACGGTGAGCTGTGGGTCCGTAATGGTAATGAATACCATATTTATGGTCAGCCAACATGGTCGATAGTGCTTGAACGGTATCAGTTATTGTTTAAACGCTTAGACAATACTGATTTTTGTTTAGCAAAAACGGGTAATATTTGTTGGCAGGATGAAGACCGTTCGCAAGTTACCTTTTACTTATTGGTGGGATTAGCGGCTGCAAATATTGCGTTGCTGGTGGGTTGGGGCGTATATCGCTTGAGAATTCGCCGTAGAGCCATGCAAGAACGCATGTTGGTATTACAAATACTGACGCATGAATTGCGAACACCCATTGCGAGTTTAGCGATGACGGTTGAAGGTTTTCGCCGTCATTTTGATGCTTTGCCTGAATCACTCTATGATGAGTTCAGGAGATTAACCGAAGATTCGCGCCGCTTACGTCAATTAGCGGAAGCCAGTAAAGACTACTTGCAGGCGAATCAACAGCAACTCAGTGTTGCACCTGTCGACTCGTTTAACGAGTGGATTGAGTATTTAGCTGAGCCGTATGACGTCAATTTGGTACTGCCGGAAGATAGGGCTGTGTCACTCAACGTCTATTGGCTTGGCACGTGTATCGATAATCTATTATCGAATGCACAAAAATATGGCATTACGCCAATTACATTAACGTCATCGTTCAAGGATGGAAAACTGATCGTTACAGTTGAAGATAAAGGTCAGTTGGGGGCTAAAGACTGGTCCCGATTACGCAAGCCCTTTGTGAGCGAAAAAGGTTTAGGGCTTGGCCTTACAATTGTTGAATCGATGATACGTAGAATGGGCGGACGCATGAAACTCATTGGCCCGCCTACCACATTTATTTTGGAGATACCGTGTGAATCAAACTCTGCTACTGGTTGAAGATGACCACAACCTTGCTGATGGTTTGCTCGAAGGATTAAAAGAAGCAGGCTACGAGTGTTTATATGCCGATTGTGCCACTAAGGTTGCGGATTTATGGGATAAAGCGGATTTAGTCGTACTAGATAGGCAGCTCCCAGAAGGCGACTCGTTAACCTATCTTGATGGTTGGTTAGCAATCAAACAAGTGCCTGTTATTTTGCTAACAGCAATGGTGTCGGTAACCGATAAAGTCATGGGCTTGGATTCAGGTGCTAAAGACTACCTTACCAAACCGTTTGCTGAAGAAGAATTGTTAGCGCGTATTCGAGTGCATCTGCGTAATGGTGATAAAACCGTGTCTGCGGCTAATATTATCAAAGTGGGTGATATTTCAATTGATTTAGATAGCCGTACTGTTACCCATAATGAAGAAAGCATAACGCTAACAAGAACTGAATTTGAGTTGCTTGTTTTCTTGGCTAAGCATGCAGGGCGTGTGTTTACCCGTGATGAATTGTTGGATCAGGTATGGGGATACAACCATTACCCAACAACCCGTACTGTAGATACGCATATTCTTCAACTTCGCCAAAAATTGGTTGGTATTGAAATAGAAACCTTGCGTGGTGTGGGTTACAGAATGAAAGCGGCAGACTAAATGAAGCTGCTGCGACTTTCAGCTTGCTTTTTGATGCTTCACTCGGTGTTTTATACACCGAGTGTTTTCGCGCAATGGTTCCTAGGGCAAGATTTGTATACCTCAGCCCATCAGCGTTTGCTGGAAGGAAAGACATCTGAAAGTTTTGAGTCGATGATCCAAGCATGGCAGCAAATCCCGAAAGAGGAACAACGCATCAATCTGGATAATTTGTTGACGTTGGCTATCACGGAAGATTGCGGCCGCAGCTTATCACAGGGTGTTTTGCCTAAATGGCTAGCGAATCTGTCAATCCGCCGTGAAGTTATTCAAAATTTGAATCAAGTGATGCTGAAGCTATCTATTACTGGCGAAACAAACGTGCCTATCAGCGATGTCACGTTTACGCTTTGGCCTGATAATGCATTGATTTCAAGTTCACCAATAAATGACGAAAGTGGTCACTTCTCGGTAGAGACTCAGCGACTTGAGCTACCCGTTGCCGCGGGTTTGTATAAAATCACCATTACCAACGAAGAGAAGGAAAGTTGGAGTTCGTGGATCATATTAACGTCACCGTCCATTAAACAAAAAATAGGCTGGAAAGACAGTAAAAACTGGCACATAGAAAAATCGCAATTACCAAATCAAGCATGCCCATCGCCAGTCTTGTCGATTAACTTGTACGATCTTAATGATTTAAGTTGGACGCCGATTTGGACTGAAGAGCTAGATGGCCGTTTACCCACGACATTACCTGAAATTGATGTTCCCGATGGCCGTTATTGGCTAAGTGTCGGGTTGATTGAAAGCCGATGGCAAGGTGATATTTCTATTCTGGATACTCAGCGTATTACAAGACCTGTTGATGCTCAGGCAACAACAGTCACAGAAGAATAGTGACAGGATAATAGTGACAGAAGAGTAAACCCCTAAACCTAAATGCCCCTCAAAGTGCACCCTGTGCTAACTGTGTTTGCTTAAATCCACTATGTTTACTCATAAAGATGTATTTTACTTATAACTTTAAAGGTGTATTATTAATGCATCTTTAAAGTTGAGTAATCACCATGATGCAAATCCTTGATAACGAGAAAGAACAGAAAATCATGCCGCTGTTCCGTCTTGCATTTCGCCCTTTCTTTTTAGCCGCTAGCGCCTTCTCTGTTATTGCGATGCTAGTGTGGGCTTTATTTTGGTCTGGTTTATTAACCAATAATCAGCTGATGTATGGTAATCCTCTATGGTGGCATAGCCATGAAATGCTCATTGGTTTTACTGGGGCCGTGATCATCGGCTTTCTACTTACTGCTGTGCAAAACTGGACGGGGAACCCAGGTGTACGTGGCGGTAAACTCGCCGCTATCTTTGTTCTGTGGCTCGCGGCTAGAGTTGGGCTGTTATTGGGACAGCCACATATCATTTGGATGATCATTGATCTCAGCTGGATCCCATTGGCTGCTTACTTCCTTGCTAAGCCAATTATTATTCGTCGCCAGTGGAATAATCTATTTTTTACACCGCTTCTTATACTGCTGACTTTAATTAATGCAGCGATGCACCTTAACGTCTTGTCGTTAGCGCAATTTGATCAACACCAACTAACACTGGCACTGGTAACCGTGGTTTCTGTCATTGTACTTGTGGTTGGTGGTCGTGTTATTCCATTTTTCACATGGCGTGGTACTGATACGGCACAAATTACACGTCTTGATAAAATTGAATGGCTTGCACTCATCCCAAGTTGGTTATTGTTGTTAAATGTATTATTGCCAGTACCCGAGGCGATTAATCGCTTTTCATTACCTGCGCTATTTTTAGTCACTGGATTAACCAACCTCGTGCGTTTTGCTCGCTGGCGTTCATTCAGCACGTGTAAGGTTCCGCTATTGTGGTCATTACACTTTGCTTATGCCGCAATGATAGTGGGAATGTTATTACTTGGCGTTCATTTTGCTGGTGGCTCTGTAGGTTATAGCACGGCGCTACACTTCATCACTGTTGGTGGTATGGGCGGTATGATTTTAGCCATGATGGCACGTGTATCACTTGGTCATACAGGACGTAACTTGAAAGTTGGTCGTATCGTGGTTATCGCATTTGTACTCATGGTTGCTTGTGTACTTACTCGTACGCTGTTGATCATGCTGTTCCCAGCGATGGTTATTAATGGCTATGTTCTTTCCGCTGTGTTGTGGACATTAGCATTTGGCATATTCACTATTGTTTATTTCCCTATTTTAACCAAACCTCGCTTAGATGGTCGTCCAGGTTAAAAAACGAGAGGAGTGACACCATCGCCAATAGGCTATAGAATGTCGCTCCTTTCAAGATATCAGGCGCATTATTACTATGTTCAATTCAACAACACTGACTCACGCAGAGCAACAACTTGCAGCCGAACGCATTCATGAGTTAATGGCTAGCGGCATGAGCAGTGGTGAAGCTATTCAAATAGTCGCTAATGATATTCGCGAGTCGGCTGCAAAAGCGAAAGCACAGCAAGAGCCAGCGGCACGCTTCGAAGAAGAATAAGCGTCGGTGAGCTGTTTTAAATGACAGCTAGATGACAACTGCGTAAGAACGCAGAAGACAAAAACGTGATAAAAGAACGATCAGAACGGCACCTTATTATGAGGTGCCGTTTTTTTATTCAAATTGTGCGTCAAATCTCATACAAAAAAGCCAGAATCAGCAACCCTGATAAGTTCAAATATACTAATACTGTAATTAAGGTTAAGACGGTGTCTTTTTAATTACGCAATGGCTGTGAGCAATTTAGACAACGTATGGGCAAAGCGGCAGTCCATTTTGTATGAAGGTGAAATGAAATGAATAATCGTTATCTAAAAGCACGGACTCTAGCAAGAAGTCGGCATAGTGGACAATATTATGGAGATCTGCCTTATCACGTGCATTTAGAGGCAGTTTCACGTTTAGCAACACCTTTCGGGACGGATGCCATGATCATTGCGCAATTGCATGATGTCATGGAAGACACTGAAACGACGGTTGATGAGTTAGCTTCTGATTTTGGTTTTCTTGTTGCTGACGCGGTTAATTACATGACCGATGGTAAATTAGAAGATCGTGCTAAACGCAAAGATATGATTAACCAACGTCTATCATCATTAGATGCTGATGAAGAATCAGCAAGGCTGGCATTAATAGTCAAAGCGTGCGATCGGCTAGCCAATGTGCGCGCCAGTAAGTCGTCTTCAGAGCGTCACTACGATATGTATAAACTTGAGCATGCCTCTTTTAAAGAAGCGGTTTATCGCAAAGGGCTATGCGAAGCTATTTGGTGGGAGCTTGATAATTTGATAGAGCCTATGAGCGAGCAATAATCAGTTAATTGGCTAGAATCAGTCATTGGATTAGACGCCGCGCCTATAAAAAAGATCAGGCTTATTCCTGATCTTCTTATATTTGCGCTGTCAGTGACAGTACTGTTAGCCGTTATGTGCGATTATTCTTTATCAAATAGACACAGTGGCGATTAATCGTAAATAGTTGGGATAGGCTTGCGTTTATGTTGCGTGGCTTTGTAGATGCTTACAAGACGCTCAGAGACGTGAGCTTCAACATCTTTACCTTCTAAGAAGTCATCTATTTGGTCGTAGCTGACTTGTAGGGCTTCTTCATCTGCTTTTTGCGGTGCAAGTTCTTCAAGATCAGCCGTTGGTACTTTCACCACAAGTTGCTCAGGTGCACCCATGTGTGCAGCGAGAGCACGAATTTGGCGTTTATTTAAACCAAACAACGGAGCAAGGTCACATGCACCGTCACCGAATTTAGTATAAAAGCCAGTAATGTTTTCTGCAGAGTGGTCCGTCCCCAGAACAAGTCCACCGACAAGGCCTGCAATTTCATACTGTGCGATCATACGAGCACGTGCTTTCACGTTACCCTTCACAAAGTCAATTTTTGCAGAGTCATTAGGAATAAGGCCTGTGCCTTCAAGGGCGAATAGGGTACTCGCGTGTATACCGTCTACGCCATCTTTAATATTGACACTCACTGACTGAGAAGGCTGGATGAAAGATAAAGCAATTTGAGCTTCGTCTTCATCTTTCTGCTCACCGTAAGGGAGACGGACGGCAATAAACTGGTGATCTTGTGTCTCTGATTCAGCATTTAGTTCATTAACGGCCAGTTGGGCTAAACGACCACAGGTTGTTGAATCTACGCCACCGCTGATCCCTAGTACAATTGATTTACAGCCTGACTGCTTCATTGTCTTTTTAATGAAAGCGACACGGCGTTGAATTTCAAAATTCACATCAATTTCTGGTAGAACGCGCATTTCTGCACGAATTAGCTGTTCCATCGTTACGTAATCCTCGGGCTTTGCCCAAATAGTGTTCACTTGAATCCGATATGACTACAAAAGTGAATAAATGCGTTAAAGCTTTAGCAAAATCATGCGATAACTCTACGTGATGATCAATGCTATTCTGGCATTTATTTACAGAAATGCATAAATAAAGGACTTAAACGCATGACACAGTCTATAGCCGTATTTGGGAGTGCTTTTAATCCACCAAGTTTAGGGCACTTATCTGTTTTAAAACGTTTAACACGTTTTGATCGTGTCTTACTTTTGCCGAGCTATTCACATGCTTGGGGTAAAAAAATGCTCGATTATGACGCGCGTTGTGAACTTGTATCAGCGTTTATTGACGATAGTGGATTAACAAATCTAGAACTATGTCGGATAGAAGAGGCCATAGCGACGGGCGATGAAGCCATCACAACCTATGCTGTGTTAACAGAACTTCAAAAGCGAATCCCAGATGCTGAAATCACTTTTGTTATCGGTCCTGATAACTTTGCGCACTTCCATAAGTTTTATAAGTCAGAAGAGATTACTGCAGCTTGGCAAGTATTGGCATGCCCTGAAACGCTAAAGATAAGAAGCACATTAATTAGGGACAAACTTGCGAGTAGTTGTTCTATTTCACATCTAACCACGAAGAAAGTCGCTACAATGCTAGTAGATGATTCTCGGTTCAAGTTTGAATAATCAACATTGTTTCGATGTTTTTTATTCTATAACATATGAAGTGAGTCGCTTTTTAAGATGAAATCGAAGTTTTTGGGTGTCACACCCGAAGTGATTGAAGTAAGGCATAGATTTGAGTGTATGTAGAATTAAATTAACGTTATTCGGTATCAGCGGCATATTGCTCGTCTCAGCTGATGCTTTTGCACTCTCATGTAATCCATATTCTGCTGCATCGGTTATTTCAAACAACAATGTTCTTCATGATCAACGCTGTAGTGCGGTTATCATTCCTGATTTCCTTATTGAACCCAGTTTAGCCAGTTCAACGGATTTGCCGAGTTGGCAAGAAGATGAAGAATTTAATGGCCAGTTCTGGAATGATTGGTCTGGATTAGTCGAAGACGACTCACCCGTTATGAGTGCGCGTGCGGCTTCCACTTTTTATGGCTTGGGCTTTTGGATGCCTGACGAAAATAAAGAAAAAGAAGTTGATATAAAGAACATAAAAGACATTGAAGACTTGATCCGTCAATACGGCTTGTTAATGTCGTTTGGTGTTGGGGGGGAAGATCCTGATGCCTTACGGTTCAGGTTTGATTATCGCTGGCATGATTCACAATCAAGTGACGTTTTTCTGCAATTAGAAATTCCATTCCAATAAAGCCCTGCAAATCAATACTCTCAGATAAGCCGTCTTAAGTTAAGTTGTTAAGTTAAAAGTTAAGTTAAGTTGTTAAGTTAAAACCCAAAAATTGAACACAAAAAAAGTGATGTGATAAACCAAGTTTTATCGACATCACTTTTTGTCTCAAGCAAAGATCTTGCGCTTAATCATTTAACGCTGATAGCGGCTTTCCTAAAATAGGCAGAGACAGTGTCTCAAGGTATTTAATATCAACGCTCAGCTCTTCTGCAATCTTGTCTGGTTTACGCCCTGAGCGTGCCAGTCTTAATGCTTCTCGCATCAGCAGCGTGATTTCTAATTCAGCTAAATTAATGTGAAGCTTTTCAGAAATCACTTTGGCGGCAGGTTGATCGGTTACCTTGTCACCGTTTAAAGCGATTTTAAGTGATTCTTGATAGTGCTTAGTCAGATCAGGACATAGCGACTTGTTATCAACTTTAATATTGATGAGCTGATCTTTTAGAACGGCCAGTAAACGACCGTATGGCCCATCCCATATTTGCTGTTCTTCTGCTGTGTTCTCTAGTTCAGTTAAAAGCACAGAGACAAGCGGAGAGAGTGAGAAGAAACCCGCTTCAGTACAAACAGGGTGGGTTATACGTGCAGAAATATCGACACGCTTTATTTGGCTGCCAGGCAGAATAGTTAAAGCATGTAAGCACTCGAATGGTACCCAAAAACCATGTCCCTGAGGGATCAAATGTTCGTTTTTACCAAGGCGGATAAGTGCAGCACCTTGCGTTACAGCGACCATATAAGACGTCATACTTTTACGGCGCGGGCCTACAGATAAATAAGGGTATTGCTGGTGGGTAAACTCAATAGCTTGTTTCATACGTATTCTCTTGCAAATAAGCCCGCACATAGTGATAGCTTTTGACTTGATCGTCAACACATCCACTAGTAAGACTAGGATTATTTGGTGACTTTTGTAACGAAAAAGCAATGCCTTGCTGACATTGTTCGGGATTTTAAGTTATTGTGATGTCTAATTAGGCGGAGAGTAGAACAATTGCTCTGGTAAGACCTCCAACCATGCGTCTTATTACGTTGCATCACTATGAATGTAGGTATTTCTGCGTAAAATGACCCAGTTTTTATTATTGATGAAGCATAATTGTGCAAACAACTAACGATATTTATAAAGAAATTCGCCCGTACAACGACAGCGAAGTTAATGGCGCAATTGAGCGTCTAGTGAATGATGATGAGTTCATCACTGCTATTCTAAATTACCGCTTCCCACAGCTTTCGGGTATTTTTGGTTGGCTGCTTCGTCCGATCATTCGTCGTTTTCTTGTAAACAAATGGTCGAATATCAATACAGTTGAAGATGTTCAGAATCATGTTGCTAAGTACATGGCCGCAACACTTGAACAATCATGTGACACCATTACGCATAGTGGTTTAGATAAGCTGGATATGAAGCAGGCTTATTTATTTGTGTCTAACCACCGTGATATTGCGATGGATCCTGCGATTGTTAACTGGTGTTTGTTTAACCAAAAGTTCAAATCGGTGCGTATTGCGATTGGTGACAATCTACTGAAAAAGCCTTGTGCTACTGAATTGATGCGTTTGAATAAGAGCTTTATTGTTAAGCGCTCTATCAAAGCACCACGTGAAATACTGAAATCATTGGGCTTATTGTCGAGCTACATTGCAGATTCAATCGAAACAGGTCATTCAATCTGGATTGCACAGAAAGAAGGCCGAGCAAAAGATGGTAATGATAAAACAGAGCCAGCTATCTTGAAAATGTTCAACATGGAAGGGCGTAAGCGTAAGCAGAGTTTCTCTGAGTTTATGGCTTCACTTAATATTGTCCCTGTTGCTATTTCTTACGAAAACGACCCGTGTGATATTGCAAAAGCTCAAGAGTTAGATCAAATTCGCACTAAGGGCAGCTACGAAAAAGGTGAACTGGAAGATATCGACAGTATCATCAAAGGCATTGTTGGCCAAAAGCGTCGTATTCATGTCAGCTTTGGCGATGTGATTGGCACTGAATTTGAAACACCAGAAGAGTTGGCTGTAGAGATTGATCGCCAGATCACGCAGAACTACAAATTGTTCCCTGCAAACTACTTAGCTGCTGGCATTGAACATGAATCTGTGACGGCGACAGAACGCCAAATGTTTGAAGACAAGCTTGCATCGCAATCATCGGGTGTGGCTGAAATTTTAAAGAAAATGTATGCCTTCCCTGCAGAGAAACAGCAAGGTTAAGCACATTTAGCGACAAGCTTTGTTAGAGATTTTAAACGGGTGAAGTGATTTACCCGTTTTTTTATACCTAAAGTTTCGCTATTTAGTCTGAAATCATTTTTTACCATCAATGGGACTTAACGTTCGGACAATCGCTTGTGGTGATATAACTTCAACGCGACGGTTTTGCTGCTTTTCTAATATTGCTTTACCTGCAACGACCGGTTCATCTTTTCCTGCCGCAATGATTTGTAATCTTTCTTCCTCAATACCAAATACCGCCGTGATATAAATAGCCACGCTGAATGCCCGTTCATACGACAACACAATATTGTCTTCATCACTGCCATCGTCATCACTGTGACCAACAATCAGTAGATAAGTATCCGGGTAATTTTTCAACCGAATAGCAATGGGGTCAAGAATGAGCTGTGATTGTGCGGAAAGCTCATAGCTGTTTACATCAAATAGAATAACATCTCGATGCTCGGGGAGTGTGGTGAGTAGAACTTTGGCATCTGGTGCGGCGCTACCACTGCGTGACGCTGTCACATTACTGGTGGGGGTTGATCCAGAATCTGCATTTAATGACTCTGCCGAACGATTATCAGCACACCCAGAAAGGCTTAACAATAATATACACACGCTAAAGCGAACTATCGCGCTTTTGAAAATAGCCGTTTGACACGATGACGTTAGAAAAGACAGAGCATGTACGTATAGCATCACAGAACCTAAAGCGGAAAAGGGTACCTTTAAGGTTTAGTGGAAAGTGACAGGATCACAACTTCAAATTTGAGAGAAAAGCAGTCGTCGTGGACGCGAGCAGCTATCTGAGCGGTTGTCCGAGAGACAGCCGCTCAGTGAAAGCTCCCAACTTAATCTAAGATCGGGTTGGGTTTATTGTAAGGAAAAACCGACATGCGATCGGCCATGAAATCAATAAAGCTTCTTACCTTAGGTGCAAGATACTTGCGACGAGGATAAACAGCATAGATCGGCAAGTTTACGTTTGCTTTCCATTCAGGTAAAAGTCGCACGAGTCGGTTAGTATCAAATTCATCAGTAATAAGGTACGTCGCTAAATAGGCGATACCGACACCGGCTGTTGCTGCATCTAGCACGGCTGGAGCGTTGTCTATACGGTAATTACCACGAGCAGGAACTGACTGGTTAACGCCATCACGGCTGAATTCCCAGTTTATATATTGGCGTTCACGGCTTTGATAGGTAATACAGTTGTGACGGCGTAACTCACTCGGTGTTTTGGGCTCGCCATGTTCTGCAATATATTCCGGAGAGGCCACTACAACGAATTCACACTCAGACAGTTTGCGTGCAACCATGCCTTCAGGTGGGTGTTCATGAATAGCCACCCAGCAGTCAAAGCCTTCTTCAAGCAAATTAGGGCGATGATCAAATAGGCTCACTTCTAACTCTAGATCTGGATGGGCCTTTTGAAATTCAGCTAATGCCGCTGTGATATGAATATTACCGAATGATTGTGCAATACCTACGCGCAATACGCCTTTGATTTCGTTGCGATAGCCAGCAACCATCGCTTCCGCTTCGTTAACGGTGTCGACAAGCTGTTGCCCATACTCGGCATATTGAAGGCCAATATCCGTTAGCGCAACAGCGCGAGTACTACGCTGAACAAGCTGACAGCCTAAACGCTCTTCTAAAAAACGGATTTGCTTGCTGACTTGAGATTTAGAAATACCCAGTCGTTCAGCTGCACGGGTAAAGTTTTGTTCATGGCCAACTGTCGCCAAGATAACCATCTGTTGGAGATTTTCTAGCATAAAGAAATACCGTTATCATCGAAGGGGTATTATATCACTGATTTTAAAGTAACTTCATCAGCCTAGTGCATAGTTAACTGCGCAATGCATAAAACAAAGAGGATACAGGCCTAGGTTAGCTATATCAAAAAAGGCCCAATAGTCTTCACTGGCATGCTGTACTTGGCCATAAACAGCTGAATAAACGACCTATGCGTACTTTGGCTATTCATCACCTCATACCAACAATTAATCACATCAATGAAGACTATCAATTTAAACGTTTTCATTAATTCTGTGTGAAAACGTAGAATTTGTACATAACAGGAGGAGTTATGTTCGAAGTTTTAATCCGCTTTTTTGTACTAGGTTTGTTTAGCTTTGGTGGCCCAGCGGCCCACATAGGTTTTTTTCAGCGTGAATTCGTCGAAAAAAGGAAATGGATGTCGGATAATGATTTCACACAAGCTGTGGCGTTATGCCAATTTCTTCCAGGCCCTGCGAGTAGTCAGCTAGGGATGTATATTGGCTTTAAACGTGCTGGTTATCTTGGTGCCGCCAGCGCATTTGCAGGGTTTACATTACCATCTTTTGCATTACTGACGTTTCTTGCTGTAGCCAGTGCCGACGCCATTGATGCGAGCGCGATGAATATCTTTATACAGGCTGCAAAACTATTGGCTGTTATTGTCGTTGCCGACGCAGTATGGGGAATGGCGAAAAAGAATTTAGTATCAGCAGCGACTGTCACGGCTGCATTATTAACGGGTGTATGGGTTACATTCTCAACTGGGTTACTCGGCCAGATAGTGCCAATTTTAATCGCTGCACTTGTAGGGCTCATTATTAGCTATAAAAAAGGGGAACCAGCAAATAATGAGTCAGCAGTTACGCCTAAAATTGTCCCACATAAAGGACTGTTAGCGAGCTTTTTTATATTGCTTATCGGTTTACCGACGGTAAGCGCATTCAGTGCAGAGCTCGGCATATTTAATATATTCTATCAAGCGGGTAGCTTTGTATTTGGTGGTGGTCATGTCGTATTACCACTATTGCAACCTATGCTAGAGGGGATGGTTCAGAGTGATGATTTCCTTGCAGCTTATGCGTCAGCACAGCTTGTACCTGGCCCTATGTTTACCATGGCGAGTTACTTAGGTGCTATTGTTATGCCGCAGTCACCTATAGTGGGTAGTTTAGTGGCGACAATCGCCGTGTTTTTACCAGGGGCCTTATTGCTGTTTGCGTTTTTGCCTACGTGGGAAGCTATTTTTGCACACTCTAAGCTGAAGGCTGCAATCACATTAGTGAATGCAAGTGTCGTTGGTTTGCTGGCTAGTGCATTTATATCACCTGTAATATCTAGCGCTATTATCACATGGCAGGATGTTGTAGCCGTTGTCGTTGGTTATGTATTACTTAAATACAAAAATGTACCAGTTTGGTTGCTGGCTATTCTACTTGGTGGCTATACAATCATCATTCACTAAGTAAGAATGGCAGACAAAATAAAGGTGCAATAAGCACCTTTATTTTGTCTGCCCTAACGCACTATAACTAATGGGTGTGCATCGAAATTTTTATCATACGCCATCTTAATAATACCAAGTCTGTTAAGCAGTACGTCAGAAAAGAGTGCTAATCTAATTAAAACTAATAACGAATGCATAACTATGACACAGCCGCGGAAAACACGACAAAACCTAACAAACTACGATGTAGTTGAATTACTGCGAAGTGAAATAGAGCAATCTGAAAAGAAAATGTCGAGCAAACTTTTCTTTGCTCATGCGGTCAATGTTCTATTATTAGCTCTTTTCATCATGTTCTATGTCTCGACAGAAAGTCAAAAAGTACGCAATTATGCAGCAGAAGCGATGCAAAAATCGTTCGAAGCAGAAAGGGCTGTACATATTATTGATGAGGCGGCGGGAACTAACTTTTTAGAGCAGTCTAAAATCGGCGAATAGTATATCAGTGTTCACACGACACTGATGTATCAAAAGTATCTGATACATCAGTGTTTATCTAAAGATTGCTGTTACAACCTTAATGCTAGAAATCGATAACTATTTTATTTCCTTTAATCAGCAATTCAGGTTTAGCCGATTTTAAAAGAGATTGCTTAAAGTCGTTTTCATCAAGCTTATAGATAGGGCGCGTTGAAATTAGCTCACCAACTAAAGATACAATCGGTGAAACGAAAGGTTTAGCAATGAACATTCCGATTTCAGGCGGTGAAACCTTAATGTCTTCCAGTTCTAGCTGCTTAACAAAAATAGCCCCTTCTTCTTTGTCATAGTAGGGGATTGCACTAAAACTCATGCTAACATCAACTGCCTGAGGTTTTTGCCCCGTAATAACAACGTTTGCTTTGGCATTTGCATCAAGATTGATCCTGTCAGCCGCAACGCGGCCTATACCAACTGCGATATCATCGAAAGCGACATTTGCATGCGCGATCCCTTTAATTCCGACAGTTCGCTCAAACTGAGCGTTATCATCAAGGTAAGACTGAACTTCATTTTCAGTTACCGTGTAACTTGCACAGCCTGATAGAAGTAGTATTAATACAATAGGAAGCTGACGAATAATTTTTTGCATAGTGATTAATTGATAATTCTAAAACTTAATTATCGGCTAATGTTATCAGAATTAGCTATCGCAAGTATGAGACAAACAAAAATCCTCTTGTAATTAGCAATCACAAGAGGATTTTATAATCAGTTTGTTTTAATTTAATTAAGCACTTTCAGCAAACAGCAGCTCTAAATTGTAATTATTACGCTGTAACGAGTTTTTAAGCTTACTCAAAGAGCTGACCTGGAGTTGTCTAATACGCTCACGTGTTAAACCAACCTCATCTGCAACTTGTTGTAAAGTTTGTGCTTCATAGCCAAGCAGTCCAAAGCGACGGCATAGGATCTCACGGTCACGCATATTAAGGCTTTCAAGCATCGAAATAGCGAGTTTATTGATATCTTGCTCGTTCGCTGCTGTATCTGGGTTCATTGAACCGTTATCAGAAATGAAAGCAGACATACTTTGTGAGTTTGAATCGTCACTGATTGCCTGATCAATCGAGACAACAGGGGCATCAAACGCAAGTACACCAGAGATATCTTCAACACTTCGTTCTAGCTTTTCAGCGACTTCTTCTTGGCTTGGTTCATGGCTAGTATTACGCATTAACTGCTTGTGTGTACGAAGAATGGTATTAATTTCTTTTGATACGTGAACAGGTAAGCGAATAGTTCGAGCCTGATTATGAATAGCACGCTCGATAGTTTGTTTAATCCACCAAGTTGCATAAGTTGAAAACCTGAAGCCACGTTCTGGGTCAAATTTATCAACCGCGGTGATTAATCCAATGTTACCTTCATCAATTAAATCACTCAGTAACATACCGCTACCACGGTATTTTTTAGCGATACTCACAACAAGACGAAGGTTACTCTCGATCATGACCTGTTTAGCCCCTTTATCACCAGTTAGGCATTTTCGGCTATACAGTACTTCTTCTTCTTTGGTAAGTAGCGGTTTATGAGAAATTTCTTTTAAATACAGGTGAATTACATCTGCGTCAAATGCTTGTGATTCGTCATTTTTGATATCCATATCAATTCCCCTAACAACAAATGGTAAAAGTAACTTCCGCGTATACTTATTAACAACATTTATACACACTAACATACAGAAATCGCATATACCACCGAGTGACTATGATATTTTGACTAAATGTCATTAGACTTTTGTCGTAGATGAATTTCATTTTTTCCTTTTAACTTGCTGTTTATAATGAAATAAGT
>NZ_NOIF01000086.1 GCF_002265265.1 Photobacterium sanguinicancri | reverse complement strand
ATAATAAGCTAATAAATCAATTAATTTAAAAATAGTCTCTTTACTTTGGAAATTTCGGGCAACATCAAGCATCATGCCACGATACTCAAACCTTGGAGCATCAAGTGCAGTCATCGCAGGTAATACTGCATGTTGCATTTTATTTGCGCTAACAGAAGATTGATACACATCATTCGGTATCAACTGACGCAATGTTTGAATACCATAAAATACGCCGCTTGCGTCTTTTCCTTCAATGGTGATGCCATTGAAAGGATCGATATCTAATCGATAACCTTCCTTATCTGCGACACCATCAGCATCTGTATCTAATAAAGGGTTAATGGTTAAGTTTATGATGCCCGCCATATTAGGATCTGTCGCATTAATGGGGAAATCGCCCTTCATTAAGTCTTTAAGTGAGCTTTGTAGATATAATGCTTCATTATGTAAGCTTTCTGGTGCTTTGATAGAAGCAGTCCAGCCTAATAGTGTTAGGAATGCACCGTCTTTTAACTCAACCGTCTGCAACTGAGGAACAACTTGGTGCTGCACCGGAACCTGCAATTTTTCTGCGTTATTTTCAGTGAAACGTAGTTGGGCGGTTTGAACCGGCATATTGTCGTTAATGCTCTGTCGCGTCTGCTTAGGATCAGATGGGTCCATCATAACGTCAACGGAGATCGCATGAGGTGCCTTGCCATTATATGCGATATGAAAACCTGATGGAGAATCATTCTTCAGCATCTGCCAATATTGCGCGGTGATCATGATCTCTCTAGATTCACCCGGTAAAATAGGCTTAAAGCCAGCCACAGGCTCAAGTACAAAATAGTCACCGCTATCTGCATCGTCTGCATTTCTTAATAATACGTTTTGGTCTAACATTTGTTTTCGTGCAGCTATTCCATCAATATTATCTGACGGTAAAGCAGATGCTGGTGGCCTTACCGAGCTAAAATAAAGTGACCAATCTTTATCACCAAGCGTTTCAGTTCCATTATTAGTAATGGTTAAGCTTCCTAAAAATATATTTTCGCCTATATCATGATCAACAACCTTCCATAGTAATTCGAGTTCATTGGCTTTAGGATGGAATGTTTCGGAATAAGCAAGGTTACTAATTGCAAGCTGTGACATTAAGGCAACCGCTAGCACTTTAAGCGGAAGTTTTATCTGATTCATTTTATCTACTCCATGATAAAAACATATAACGAAGATTTTTAAATGATGTGGTTCAACAACTTTCAATGAAGTTAAGTCAGAGGCATATAAATATATGCCTCTTTATGTACTTTTAACGCTGTTTAATATTCATTTATGCAATTAACGTCGATTCGCCATTCTTTTATATTGATGACGACGACCGCGAAGCGTTAATCCTAATTGCATGATATTTTCAGGTGGTGCAATGCCGCTATAACCACCATCACCAATATGGACAATATCAGCACCAGCGGCTTTACATGCCATGGCAACTTGCTCGATATAGGTTTGCGATGCACCTTCTTGCGAGGTACCAATCGCTAACATACCTAACATACCGCTATCATGCACTGCATCCATCATGGCTTTTGCCATGTCAGCACTGACTCCTGGTGTGGTATAAGGCGCAGGGAACATCATGACATCAGCCCCTGCTTCAGCAAATTGGCTAACGATATTGAGGTTATAGTCATTCCCAACCCCACCCGCATGCATTTTACCGGCAATAATGATGATATCTTTCGAGACGCTACGTACTACCGCAATCGCTTCGAGTATGGTTTCTTGTGTAACAGCATTACCCGGGTTGCCAGTTAGCATTACATAATCAAGCCCAATTTCAATCGCATGCTCTACCGTTTCTTTTGTTACTGTTCGACCAATATCAACATGCGTTACATCACTGGGTACTGGCTCTAAGTTACAACCAATTAAACGCCCTGTTGCGGCTTTAACCTGCTGAACCGTCATGACTTCATCTGGTGTTTCAGTTAACACTTTTATCGCAGGCTTGGTCACATCAAGGCAGTTAAGTGTGATCATATCTGCGCCAAAGGCTGCCGCTATTTCAGCGCCTGATACCATGTCAATCGGAGGCGTTATCGCGACAACATTCTCTACCATAACGGTACGGCCTTCCGAATTTCTAATACTATCAACCAATTGCTGGCGAGAGGCTATTTCAAAATCATGCGCTGTATAATCAAATATTCGCTTCTGCATAGCTTTCATTCCTTTGAACTTCTAATTGCGTTAATTTATGTTGAATAGCTACCATCTCTTCCGCTAAATCTCGGCAAAGCATGGTGGTCATAATATGATCTTGAATATGGGTCAGAATTAAGGTCATTTTGACTTTTCCAGCCCCTTCATCAAAGCCGATCAAAGACGTTTGTGTTTTATGAACCGCAACGAGTGCTTTATCGCTTTCTTTAAGCAAAGACTGCGCTTTCAGATGATCACCCTGCCGGGCTACGACCATCGCTTCCATACATGCCGCACGCGCTTCTCCAACTTGGCACAGTAAGGTCATTAGAAACTCTTCTGAAATATCCTCACCACTGTGAATAACCATGTCCATTTAGTTCGCCTCCGTTGGGACTAGGCCCTCGGTTTCATCTGTTGAAGTATTCGCTTTTTCCTCTGCGAGTAATTGTTTTTCATGCACTTTCAAGAACGGATAGAAAACAATGCTACTTACTACAACACTGCTTAATACAACCAGCGCCGCTGTTCCCGAATTCGTCGCAATGATTGCCCCGATAGGTGCTGGCATTGTCCAAGGTGGAATCGCAATAATTTTGGCAACAAAGCCCGTTTTGAAAGCCAACCAGACGATGGTTGTGTTTAATGTTGGCGCGAGTAACCACGGAATGAAATAGACAGGATTCATGACTATCGGTGTACCGAAAATCACAGGTTCATTGATATTAAATGTGCCCGGTACAATCGACATTTTACCGATGGTTTTCAATTGGGTAGATTTAGAGCGCATCATTAATACAACCAAACCCCAAGTACCACCCGCTCCCCCAACAAAGATGAAGAAATCCATCACAGGGTTAATGAATATAGCGGGTAAAGGTTGTCCTGCAGCTAAAGCATCTTGATTTAAGCCAAGGTTGATTAATAGCATTGGACCTATAATACCGCCAACAACCGAACCACCATGAATGCCACTAAACCAAAGCAATTGAACAATTAACACCGCGACTAAACAAGCAATATAACTATCCGATGCAAGTACTAAAGGCTGGAACAGTTGCATAATGGCAGAAGGGATTTGCAAATCATACTGACCTAGATAAACGTTAATTGTTGTAACAATAACGGAAATAAATACGATAGGGATAAGAAGATCAAACGATGCCGAAATTTTAGGTGGGACAGCTTCTGGCATTTTGATACGAATATTATATTTAATCAGTAATCGCTGCATCTCAGGTACAAATAAACCACAGATTATTGCTGTAAACGCGCCAGTTCCCCCTAAAAATGCCCCAGGAAGTACGCTACCTACATCTTTCACGCTGATCATTGGCGCAACGGCAAGTAAGAAGGCAAACATCGACAACATTCCACTGTTCATCGCACGTAATTTATAAGATTCCGCCAAACTGAACCCGATACCAAACGTGGCGTATAAAGCAAAAATACCCATGCTTAGTTGGAAGGGTGCCATGATATTGTCTTTACCAATGATGTCGATCAACCCGTGCCAGCCATCAAAGAAGAAATTTCCTTCTGACGGGGGAAATGCTAAAACAAGTAACAATGAACCCACGATAAGAAATGGCATAGTCGCGACAAAACCATCTTTTATCGCATTAATATGTCGCTGTGCTGATATTTTTCCAGCGGTAGGGGCCACAACGTTTTCTATAAAGCTAAGGACTTTATCAAATATAGCCATTGCACTACCCCTCCGTACTTGTGGTAGTTGTTGCGTGCTCGTGATACAAACTCACTGCTTGAATGAGCACCGCATCACCTTTCAATAAACCGTAATTCATCATATCTATCAGGCCGCACCCTTTCCCTTGCTCGTTCGCGATGCGTTTAAATTCTTCGTATTTAAATTTAACTTGTGGCGCCACTAAACAAACATCGCTCCACTTGATGCACTCTTCAAACTCTGAAATTGAATGCGCGGAAATTTCGCATACTAAGCCTTTTTCTTTTGCTGCTTGTTCCATCCTACTCACGAGCATGCTGGTCGACATGCCAGCAGCACAACATAAAAATATTTTCATACTGTCTCTCCTTAGGTAGTCACAATTTGGTCGTCACGATCTGATATTCAATAGCGTCATTCTAATCATGTTACTTATTAATGAAACCGGTTACTGAAACCGGTTTCATTTATACTAAGGAAAGCAGTAAAACGCATGCTAATTTGGCTATAATTGCCAAGTCAGTCAATCTATCAAAGTGCAACAAAGTGAGTATTAAAGGTAAGTTTGAGAGGGTGAGCATCTTTAGAAGAATAGATAAGACGCTCTATAGGCTGTGTTCTCATAACATTTATGAAAAAGCAGCCTATTTAGCATCGAGGAGGAATGTGTGGCGAGTAAACGGTATTACGGTGAAGCGGCTTGGGTTGAATCTCGTATAATGAGCTGACCACGCATAATCTCTGATTCAAAAGCCCCTTTCCTTTCTACCAGTTGCTGAGCAACCAACATAGCTTGTGCCATTACTTCCTGAATAGGAACATCAACCGTGGTAAGTGAGGGGGTGACAAATGGACTACAAGGATCGTTATCGATGCTTACGATAGAAATATCGCGCGGGATCTGTATCCCTGATTCAGTGAACGCCTTTATACAGCCAATCGCAATATCATCCGAAGCAATCACCATGGCAGTGGGCAAGATGCCACTTGCTACTATCTTTTTACCAGCTTGATAGCCTTCAATGTAACCAAATTCAGATGTACTAAACTGAGTCGAGATTCCTAATTCAGCTCGATGACTAATCGCATCTTTAAAGCCTGCCAGTCGAGAAATTGATGTCGGTGTAATAGGCTCTGGTCCGAGGTACATCATAGAACGGTGACCAAGTTGAACAAGGTGATCCACTGCCATCTCTACCGCATGCTTTTGATCAAACGCAATAGAATACCCCGCTTCTTGAGGCAATTCACGGCCTACGTTCACCAAGGGAATATCAATCGATTGATTCAGTGCGATGATCTGATCTGGTGATAATTGACGGCTGTACAACACAATCACATCGCTTTTTTTTTCCACCAGCGAATGAACTGCTTTTAATTCTGATTCCGCGTGATTATGCCCATCTGCAATTAATAACTGCTTTCCCATCAAATCAGCGCTAACAGATGCCTGCTTCAACAAGATGCCGAAATAACTACCCGTGAAATCAGAGAGCACCAGACCGACACTATTTCCACTTTTCGTTGCCAATGCTTGCGCCACAGAACTGGGCTTGTAGTCCAGCTCAGACATAACCTGCCTAACCAATAAACGGGTACTTTCTTTAACCTGCCCTGTTCCATTAATAACACGTGATACCGTCGCTTTTGATACACCAGCAATGCGAGATACATCCGATATTGTCGCCATTCATCCCTCGGCATAACATTCAAAGTTACAACTTATTGAATTAAGAAAGATACCAGATTTCAATATCTTTAACAGCGCATCATCACAAGTTAATCCATAATAAAAACAGGGTGTAGCGCAATAAATAGGAAGGAAATGATATGGCTGCAATTACTGACTTAAATGAATTATTACAAACAATGTCACCGAAAGTAAAAGCAGATAGCTATGTCTTTTGTACCGTCACAGGCGAGATCAAAGATTACCTCACACTCAAACCTATCGCCTTCTTCCATGAAGATGAAGGTGTAACACTGGTACTGAAACAACAAGATGCGCTCAATGTAGGCTTACCTTTTGATGGCGTTTTTAAGCTCATTACCCTAACCGTACACTCTAGCTTAGAGGCGGTTGGTTTAACCGCTGCAGTTGCCAGTAAATTAGCGTCCTATGATGTCAGTGCCAATGTGATCGCAGCCTATTACCATGACCATATTTTTGTTCAACAAGAGAAAATCGATATTGCCATGTCTGCGCTGGCTGAGTTTTCTGACTAGCCATGCTTACCAAGATAAATCTCCCCCTGCGATGCACACTTGTACCTCAAGGTGAAATATATTGCCCTTTTGGCAATTTTCCCTTTTCGCCAGGCCAAGTCCTAATGTATTGTGCGCAGGTGAAAAGTATCTCTTCGATACACATCATGTTTATTGCTCTGTAAACCGAACACTTTCCTTCTACCTTTAACCTAACTAGGTATGACGCCTTCTAGGCATTACAGAGCCGCGCTTTTTACTATTTATCTTAACTATTGCGGTATCCACCTTGAACACCACCCATAAATACACACTCGCTGGCTGTATGGCCATTTTATTGTGGAGCACAAATGTTGCTTTCATTCGTAATGTTACAGAACAACTAGGCCCCATTGGTGGGGCTGCAATGATATATACCGTCAGCTCGACGTTACTGGCCATTTTTATCGGCTTACCAAGCCTTAAACGCTTTTCAATTAAATACCTAGCATTAGGTGGTGCGCTATTTGTTTCGTACGAAATGTGTTTAGCATTAGCACTTGGCATGGCAAATGATCGACACCAAGCTGTTGAAATGGGTGTCATTAATTACTTATGGCCAAGTTTAACGGTCTTACTTGCCGTATTAGCCAGCAAAAAATCGATTAACCCTGCCCTTTACCCTGCAATGGCACTTTCATTCTTTGGTGTTGCTTGGACAGTAAGCGGCGATGAGGGCTTATCGATCGCTCAACTTGCGACAAATATCTCCTCTAACCCTGTTAGCTACTGCTTGGCGTTTATCGGGGCATTCTTGTGGGCCACCTATTGCAACCTCACTAAGCGCTTAGCAAAAGGTGAAAATGCGATCACTTGGTTCTTCATTGGCACTGCTATCGCGCTATGGATCAAGTACGCCTTTAGCAACGAACCTGCATTAACTTTCTCGGTAAACGCAAGCATCGATTTGGTTCTAGCGGCAACTGCAATGGGCGCAGGTTATGCACTGTGGAATATCGCCATCATTAACGGCAATATGGTGATGTTAGCCACCATGTCTTATTTCACGCCTATTTTTTCAACTTTCTTTTCGGCGATGCTACTCGATATCGAACTAACGGCGACCTTTTGGCAAGGTGTGGTCATGGTGACTATTGCTTCGTTAAGTTGCTGGGTACTAACTCGGAAAAACTAGAACAGCCATTTATAATCACGAGAATCCCCAATAAGAGAGTGCGCTTGTTGGGGATAGCACCTTAAATCCGACAAACTCTATTCAGTTACTGATTATCCAAGTCACGAATTTTCTTGGCGGGTACGCCACCATACAATGTATCGGGCGGAACATCTTTATTCACGACAGAGCCTGCAGCAATAACGGAACGCGCACCAATAGTAACCCCTTGGTTAATAACAACATTGCCACCAATCCACACATCATCTTCGATTTTAATGGGCTTGCTATGTGTTTCCCATGCTCGACGAGAACGATAATCCAAACTATGGCTAGCCGTATAAAGCTGGGCACTGGGGCCAATGAGTACATTGTTACCAATTTCTATCGGTGCGTTATCTAGCATGGTGATGCCCATATTCAAAAAACACCCTGAACCAACAGAAATCGTCTTACCGAACTCACAATGGAATGGTGGACAAATTAAAGTTTCTTCCCCAAAATTTGCGAGTAACTCTTGCCACAAGTGCTGTGCATTACCGATAGGGACTCGGTTAATCTCTTGCTGAAGTGCAAACGAACGATTTCTGATCTCGGTAATTTCTGGATCGAGCCCATCAAAATTCGATCCTTGTACCATCTTTTCAAATTCAGTCATCTTCATACTCCACACCCATTCTTTAATTACTCTATTTTTATTTCACGCAGCTATTTGATAGTGACCAACTCAAGCTTGCGGCCAAACTTTAAAAGATGTGGCATAAAATAAAGGTGAACCGGATCTCACTCTCCCTAGCGCATTAGCATTCACCTTATCAATAGCAGATTTATTGAACACTTTAGTTAAGTATTTTGGATCACGGGTCTAACTAAAGATGTAGACAGAACAAGTACGTGCTCCTGTCGATTGATTGAAGCGCGTTTAGCGACAATTCCTAGATTATCCGTTAAAATTCATAGCAATTAGAATAACAGGCTGTATTGATATGAAAATTTCCGTTGATGGTGGTTCATTTAAGGTCGCAATTGAGACTGAATACGAAGGTTTGGTCGTTGAAGCCACACAGATCTTTCATGAGACACGTGAGCAAGCGAAATCAAATGACAAAGCAATCCTACGCTTTCTACAGATCATTTTAGAGCACCGCGAAAGCGATGATGCGATTGGCTATTCGGTACTAGGATTGCTGGGGTGGTATAACGAAGTTATCGATCCGGTACAAGACCAAGACATAGAACTAAACCTAGCTAAAATATTGCCTCACCTGATCAATCCTGCGGGCGATTTAACGGCTACCAGTGACAATGAAAGCAATACATTTAAGCACTAAGATTTTGACAGATTAAGTCTTTGTGTACTAAAAAATTAAGCGCTCTAGCTCTAGGCGCTTAATTTACTCTATTTAGCCCCTTCTACTACATACCATCACATAAAAATGGTTTTATTTACTCCAACCTCCGCGACAAAATCACCATCATGGCTCACTAAAATGAAAGCCCCTCTGTAGTCATTCAGTGCTGCGGCTAAAATCTGCTTTGATTCGATATCTAGATGGTTATCGGGTTCGTCTAACAGCAGTAATGGCGAATGCGCAGCATGGCTGACAATAAGCATAGCAAGCTTCATTTTTTCACCACCACTCAGGCATACAACCTTGCGGTACACGGCATCTCGCCGAAAACCGATTCCTGCCAATAAAATTCGTGCATCGCTTTCTGTTAATCCATCACTGCGTTTGAACAAGCTTTCTAACAGAGTGGATTCGATTTCAAGTAAGCCAAAATGTTGATCGAGATAGACAGTATCTACATTCAATTTAATCGTACCTGTATAGTCAGTATGCGCACCTTGGATCGCTTTCAATAAGGTCGATTTACCGCAGCCATTGTCACCTTGCAGATAACAGCGTTCAGCATGCGACAAAGTGAATGACAATGGATTGCCACTCCCATACTTCAATTGACACTTTTCAACATTCAGTAATGATCTTTTCTTCACTGCCGTAGATTGCTGCAAGTACAAGGCTTGGGGTTTCAGCTGCTCCCTTTGTTTTTTCAACACCTGCAGTTTATCGAGGTTTCGCTCTTGCTGGTTCTGTTGGTTGGTTACAGCAGCAGATCGGCTTTGCCCTGCTTTATCTTTCATGGCATCGAGTAAGATTTTGGGCTGGCTGCCTGTTTTCCTTAGCTTATTTCCATGCGCTTCACGCTGCTGCGCTTTCTCTTTATTGACTTGAGCCTGACGCTCTAACCGTCTTTGTTCAGCGCTAAGGTATAATATTTTTTTATCTAAGGCCTCAGATTTGGCTGAGGATTGCGCCAAGAAAACATCATAGTTCCCCTTAAAGTAGCCTAGCCCTAAACCCGTAAGTTGATAAATAGCATCAACATGCCTGAGTAATTCTCGATCATGACTGATAAGCAGCACTTGCCCGTCAAATTGGTTAAGTTGCTCAATCAACCACGCCCGACTTTGGCTGTCTAAGTGGTTAGACGGCTCATCGAGTAACAAAATATCTGCGTCTGATTGAAACAAGAGATGCAGCTGTAACAAGGCTAATTGTCCACCACTTAAAGAATGGCAATAGTCATCAAGACTGGCATCAATCCGCAATGCTTTTAGCACGCTGAGCGTTTGAGCCTCTATATCCCAATCTTCACCGATCAAGTCAAAGTCGCGTTGTTCACAACTACCTTGCTCGATAGCCTGTAACGCTATCAGCTTCTTTTTGATTCCCAGAAACTCAGCGATCTGTCGTTTGCTCGATAACAATTCTGACGGCAACTGGGAGTAATGCGCGACTTTTCCCTGACGTGTCACGTTACCTAAGGTCGGACACGTTTCACCCAGTAATAGCGATAGAAATACAGATTTACCGACGCCATTTCGACCCACCATCCCTGTAAGACGGTTGGTCAGGCTAAAGTTAAGATCACGAAATAACCACTCGCCCGTATCGAGCTGAAATGACAATTTATGTGTAAATAATGCAGGCATAAGAATACCTCCCTTTACGTTTAAAGCTGTAAAAGGGGCTTGTCTTCTTCTATAAGCGATTGGTTATATTGGCATTATGAATATGCGAATACCTAGTTTTATAAAAATAAAACCTTATAGAAAGACTTGGTCGTTACTTGAATACGATCGTCGAAGAACAGGTAAAACCGCTCTTTAATGACAATAGTGATATTTTCTGCAAGATAGAGATGACGAAGTAACGCCCACTAACCCCGAGAGTCCAAATAATTTGATAGTAATTGGATGTCAGGACGTTAGTACTTCATTATGGCGTTAAATCCTATAGAAATGATGCAATCGATTTTATCTGAATAGCTTGTAAAGAGTCAACCCAACTTAGGCTACAGGCTCGACGTACCTCTCGCTACGTAATAAAAAAGCGTTAAAATGAAAAAAGCACCACGGTTGTGGTGCTTTACTCGAACAGCATCTATGTAATTAGGCAGAATGCTTCATCTACGAAGAATTACAGTTTTGTCCAAGCATCTTGCCAGTACAGGCTATCAGCTGGGGCATACGATGCACTGGCGCACCATGCTGTATATGGCCACGGCTTACATTCATAAACCCCGTTATCTGTACCTAGTACTTTGTCACCCGCTTGGTAACTAACACCTGCTTGATATGGTGGGTAATCACCTGGAGGTGGCGTTACTGTGCCTTCTTCTTTAATAGTAAATGGCGCGGTAAATACCACCATTTCACCGTCCGCTGTTGTACCCGCGACGTCTAATGTGTAGCGACCTGCATCAGCGTTAAAGATATCAAGCGTGATCGCTTTGGAATCAACAAGGTTTACTTTGGCTTGATTCATCACAACGCCTGCACTATTAGATGCCATCACGGTGACATCAAGTGCTTCATTCGCAGTTAGCGTTAGCGACAAACGCACTTCCCCATTCACAGCCACATACTCAGAGGCAAGACCTGCGATATTAAGCTCAGCATCTGGATCGGGCGTTTCACCACCACATGAACTGTCAGAGACTTTTTTCCACACGCCCCACTCACCAGTTGTGCCTGGTTCATCGCCACGCGTCCACCAGCCTGCTTCCCAAGTCGCACCATTATGCGAAACTTGGTCGCCTTCTACATAGGTTGTGGCTGTATTCCATTCATTCACACAACTACTGCCATCATTTACAACGACTTTACGTTCCGCACGTACCGTTTGGTTTGCGCTATCAGTCACCGAGTATTGAAGGGTGTAGCTACCTGCACGATTTGTATCAACAGTCCCAGTCACGCGGATATGATCAGTCAGTTCACCGTCTTCCGCATCCGTTGCTGTTACATTTTCTAAAGGATCAAACGTTGCGCCAATCAGTACATTGGTATCTTTCACGCCATTAAACACTGGCTTTTGGCTATACACTTCAACACTACGTGCTTGTACTGTTTCGTTGTCATCGCTGTCTTGTACTCGGTAAGTTAAAACGTATGTCCCAACCTGACGAACATCGACACTGCCCTCTACAACAATAGAACCGGTTAGATCGCCATCTTCTTTATCAGAAGCCGTAACATTCGCTAACTCATTAAACACCTCACCGTGCAATACGCGAGCATTCTCTACACCTTTAAAAACAGGTTCGCCTTCTGCAGGTGGCAGCGGTGGTGTTTGGCCATGTACAAATGGACCATAGTCGTTAATGAACTTCTCACTGTAGGCTTGACCAGACGCATTAGTGCCCATATCCCAGTTCACCGACCAGGTCATGACACCGCGCAGTGGTTGACCTTGCTTGTTAAGGCGCTCAAATGCATCGTAAAGATCTTGTGGATCTTGCACATAACCTGTTGCAGCAGCATCAATGCTTGATGGAATACCAAATACCAGTTTGCTGCTAGGAATTTTATGGAAGCCACGTGTACCGTTAGCGAGCGAATCTGAAATGTAGTAAATAAACTCTTCTTTTAACGCATCGTTGTTTTGAGCAATCCAGCCAACGCCTTCAATCCAAATACCATCGCCACCTTGGTTATAAAACTGCGGGTTAATCCAGTCGTAGTAACCTTCAAGGTTCTCAATGTATGGTACGTATTTACCGAGGTTAAATATGGAAACTCAGGTGCCATGGTAATCAGGAAGTTTTTACCTTGTGTTTTATAGTGATCTTTTACGATACGCAGCGCGGCAGGAATAACGGTTTGGTTATCCGCGGCTGTTACAGCGGCTTGTTCTAAATCGATATCTAAACCATCAAAACCGTAAACATCGGTAAGTCGAATGATCTCTTCAGCAAATGCTTGCTCATCACCCTTTTTCAATTCAACGTGAGCGTCTGCACCACCTAGCGCGATTAGCACAGAGCGACCTTGCTTGTTCAGCTCACCAATTTGATTGATAAATTCTTGTTCAGACAAACCTATGGTTGGGTCTAAACGAAATGTCGGAATACGACCTTCAGCCACATCGAACACTTTCATGAAAGAAACATTCACCACGTTGTACATTGGGTTCACCGCTTCCAATGTCACGCATGGCGCATTACCACCTTTGTAACCAGCGCCATCGCACCAGTTGTGCCAGTAACCAACGACTACACCCGCTTCCGGGTTAACCATTTTTGCGCTATCAGCGTGTGCTGCGCCAGAAAAAGCAGCGATGCCTACAGATATTGCTAGTTGGAGTGCATTACGTTTTAACATTTCTAATTCCACAAAAGTCGCTGTGGTTGTCACAGCCATGACACTTATTTTAGTCATCAAAATTTGTGTTTAGGTACAGAAATTTATACTTCAATGTACTGTTATTTATGAGATTGAGATCTTCTGTCACATTTTGGAAATTAGCTATATTTTAAAATTGACGATTTTACCAATATACCCATCTAGCATCATATTTTATGATTGATAGAGCTTGCCTTTCAGTAACTTGTATAAGCTCCCATCCAGCAACCGATCATACTCATCTTAATTTATCAATTAAAACAATGCGTTATATTATTTCCTCTAGTATTAACTAATAACAAGCAATAGATAGCATGAAGCGTGAAAAAGCCGTTCGTATACAGGCTGAAAAACACCCTACTTCGTTCGGCCATACATTTCTTCAAAATGAGGGATATTCTTTTCCCATGTTGGTATATCTTCACCTACGATGGATTTCAGCATATCAATGAACAATTTTGTTTTGATGGGAGCATCTCTGTGGGGGTACACGGCGTAAAAAGTACCGAAATCCTCTAAGTGAAGGTGCGTCATTATCGGGATGAGTTTACCGTCCAATATTTCGTTTTCAATCATCTGCGCTGTTACGACGGCTAGCGTATTACCAGCCAACGCACTTTTCGTGACCATTTCAACATCATTCACTTTATAAACAACCTTCAACAGACAGTGCTTACTTTCTTTACTCTCATCTAAATACCTGAATTTATCGATCAAGAGCCCAGGCGCTGCATAAACAGTAGCGGGTAATGATTCCAACTGTTCAACTGTTTTAATTTCTCCATGCTTTTGAATGAACTCGGGCGATGCAACAATCAATAAGCGGTTACGAGCAATTTTCCTGATGATCAGACTCGAGTTTTTTGGCTTACCGATGCGAAAGCCAATATCAAACCCTTCCCTTACCATATCGACAACCCGATCTTCTAAACGTAATTCAATATCGACATCTGGGTATTGTTGCTGAAATGCCAACACTGCTTGCTGAACATATTGACGACCAAACAAAGTAGAGCTGGTGATCCGCAATACACCTTTGGGCTCAGCATGGTAATTCTGTGCCAGCCGATGAGTGTCACTTAATAGTGTTCGTAATGATTTGGCTTGATTCACCATTTCATTACCAGCTGCCGTTAAAGAGAGTGAGCGTGTTGTGCGATTTAGCAAACGTACACCAAGCTCATTCTCTAATCTGCTTATGTGTTTAGAGATAACCGATCTATCAACATTTCTTTGCTCGGACACTTTAGTAAATGAACCGAGTTCCACTACCTCAAGTAGCAGTAATAACCGACTAGAAAAATCCATACCCACCTTTGTTGCATTAAAGGCACCAATAATGTGCCAATTTGAGCATTTTTCCTCACCTATAACAAACTTATAGTGACTACATATTGAGGTCTTACACTAATAAAGACCATTTAGTCACATGAGGAATACACCATGAACACATTATCGATTACCCACAACAGCGGCATTGCCACAGTAACTATCAATAATCCACCAGTGAATGTTTTAACGATTGAACTGATCAATGAACTGAACGAATTCGTGCTATCGCTAAAAGATGACCGCGATACAAAAGTAGTGGTATTCAAATCACTGCACGAACAGTTTTTCTTGGCTCACTTAGATCTAAATGTGATCAATGGTACTCAGGGTGGCCAAGCGGCATCGATTGAATTTAATCATATGATTACCAATATCAAAGCCATGAAGCAGGTATCTGTGGCCGTTGTAGACGGTGTCGCTCGTGGGGGCGGTAACGAGTTCGTAATGGCATGTGATCTCGCTTACGGCACTGAGAACTCTGCTTTTGCTCAGCCCGAAATTCACGTCAACATTCCCACTGGCGGACAAGGTGCGGTGCAATTCGCTCGCAGAATGGGAAAAAACAAAGCGTTACAAGCATTGCTTGTGGGTAATGATTTTACTGCTCAGCAAGCTGAAGCATTAAACATTATTACTCAGTATGTACCGAAGGCAGAAATGGATGCCTTCTTAGGTCAGATGCTTGGCGTCATTAGTCAGTTAGAAGTTCGAGATATCGTGATGTATAAAGCGATCATCGAGGCATCAATTAACGATGAAAATACGGGTGCAGAATTAGAGTTACGCTACTTTTTAGAGCGCGCAAAAGAAAATAAGACCCAAGCAATCATAACCGCGTTTCTAAAGCACGGAGGACAAACTGAGCGTGAGGCAAAAGATATCCAAGGGATCTTTGTGGACACTGCTGCCGAACTAACAAAATAGGTGAAACTCAAAATCATCAAAGGCAGCTGTACAAAATATTTTCGCTGCCTTTTTACTTAGCATCAGATAGCTGCTCGATGATTAGATCAAGTGAATAAATAGAATTATCTACCTGATTAATAATAAGTATATTAACAATATAATTTCCCCATGAGGTGATTAATGAGATACGAAGGTAATATTTATCGTCCACCACCAGAAGCTGATGCGTATATATTGCAATGCACTGTTGGCTGTTCATACAACAAATGTACCTATTGTTCGATGTATAAAGATATTCGTTATCGAGTTCGTCCTATCGACGATCTTAAAGAAGATATACAAATGGCAAAAAAGGCCTTTGGCGCCAACGTTGAAAAAGTGTTCTTAAGCGATGGAGATGCAATTTCGCTTCCCACAAGCATGCTGTTGGAAATATTGTCCGAGCTTTACTCTACTTTTCCAAAGCTAAGCCATGTAAGTACATACGCTGGGCCGCAAAGTACACTGAGTAAGACGCAGCAAGAACTGATGCAATTAAAGAAAGCAGGGCTAACCATGACCTATCTTGGGATGGAATCAGGTTCTGATGAAGTGCTAGCAGCAGTACGAAAAGGGGTAACCGCCGAAGAGATGCTTGAAGCAGGTACCAATATCGTTCAGTCCGGAATTAAATTAGTCGCAATGGTAATGATTGGGCTGGGAGGTAATGGTCAACTTTCGCAGATTCATGCTAAAAAAACGGCTCAGTTAATTAATCAGATGAAACCTCATCTATTAGGAACATTAACAACGGTACCAATGGAAGGCACTGTTTTGTTCAGACAAACTGTCAAAGGTGATTTTAGGTTACTTGACCCTTATGAAGTATTGGAAGAAATGAAGATGCTACTGGAACATATAGAACTAGAAGATCTATACGTCGATGGTACCCACGCTTCTAATTTATTACCGATAAAAGGATCAATTAAAGAGAGCAAACCAGAAATGTTGGCTTCTATCAATAAGTACCTACGAAGCAAGGACGAGACTTTAATCGGAAAAGCTTACGTGGGACGGTTTTAATATCCAAATTAAAGCCATTATAGCTCCTATAATGGCTTTAATTTTCTGCGATACACCAATGATACTATGGGCTTACCAACCAAGAGTTAAATTGAAAAAATAATCACACTCGCTTTAAAGGTCGAATTACAGATTCTAAGCCTTCAATTTGAAACTCTAAAGCCAAGGCCATTAATGTACCCAGCTCACCCTCTGGGAAGCCCTGCTTTCTAAACCACAGTAAATATTCTTCTGGTAAATCAATAAGCACGCGACCACTGTATTTACCAAACGGCATCTTCATGTTCGCGAGCTTTATCAAGTGTTCTTTCTGAAACATAGCTCAAACCTGTATTAACTTGGCATAGATAATACCAAGGTTATTTGTCGCTATCTAATGGCACTTGGGTATTTTTAAAATGAAGCGAAACATAAACAGGCACGCTCGGCACTATGGTATTCAACTTGGCGACTTCTCGTAGTGCTTCTACCCCGCCATCTAACTTAAACTTAGCCGCATCAACCACCACAGGCTGAAGGGAATTAGCAAGAAGATCGCCATTTTCAAGCTTGGTGATCTGCAAGTTTGTTTCTAGCGTTTGCTGCTGACCGTGAAGCTCTAGGGTAAACAACACTGGGAGCATAAGAGTTTGACCAACCTGCATCGCTTCTAGCTGTTTACTATCAAGCTGAGCATCCAAAATTGCGCTAGGAAACAAATCGGTATTAAACAACATGGTGCGCATACGCTCATCACGAATATCAATATTAGTATCGACACTCGCTAAACTAATCACAACATGCGCTTTTCCCGAATCTGACAGTGTGCCTTCGAGTGCAGAAAAAGAATGGTTTTCGATAACACTTGCGTTTTTAACCGATAAAAAATTTATCGATGAACTGTCATTCTCTAACATCCAATCCGCGAGTGCCGCAGGTGCATTAACCATCGCGAGTGCAACCAATAGCGCTTTAGCTTTAAACATTCATTTTCCCTTACAATGAGTTGTGATGATTAAAACTATAGATGATTTATTGGGTGAGCAGCGTAACACCGCAGAGCACTCTTTCGCTTTAAGCATCTAGCTGCACATTTCTATCTGTGACTACAACAAAAGAATACTAGCCAAACATCCAGTACTGTATAAAAAACAATCACACTGGAGTATTTAAAATGCAAATTGATGGACATCATACTTTAACTTATGTTGTTGCTAGAATGGCAGGTATGGAACATACCAATGCAGAAAAACTAGCATACTGCGCACAATATGTAGATGAAGCAACAAACTCGGAGCCTATAAGATTCCAAAATGGTGCAATGTTCAATCGAATATCATCCGCTCATAAAATGCTGGACTATAGAAATGGAAATGAACTCGCTAACCACTTAGCATGGATCCCATTTCATTTTTTGCCTGGAAACGATGGTCTGAAGAGCGGCTCGATACCGAATGGTGGTTTTATTGAGCGTTTAGTCTGTAAACCAGATAGCCCTGTTGCTCGAGATATGCTCCGTTCAGTCAGTAAATATCGTCAAACCCCACTTAGTCTATATATTATGGGAATTGCTCTACATGTGTATGCCGATACATTTTCTCACCAAGGCTTCGCTGGTGTTAGCCATAAAATTAATGATGTGAAAAATATTGAATCTGACGAAGATGAAAGCTTACTAGATAGAGTTAGGGATAGCATTCTGAACTGGAGCGTGTCATCAGTATCACCACTCGGCCATGGGCCTGCACTTTCTTTTCCAGACCGTCCATACATTACTTGGACTTACGAAGATGGAGAAGGTAACACTATCAAGAGAGATAACACTCAAGACTTCTTAAAAGCAGCCAACCAAATGTACAAAGTCATTAAATGTTACCTTGAAGAAGATGAATCAATGAATATTGATAGTCAAGATGATATGCCTCCAGAAAAATTAAAACTTATTGAAAACGCATTGAAACAGTTCAAAGATGAGAATGGAGAAGAGCGACACAAACAATGGTTAAAGTGGATATCGCAAGGAAAGTTTAATTTTGATCCTGTTGAGCTGAAATTTTTAGCTCACGGAAAAGGTAGTTGGAAAGAAATTGCGCGAGGAAAAGCTGTTGCTTTTCCAATGTCTAGTGATCTAATTACTTATCACTACGATGAAAGCTTTATAACTTCTGACTGGAAATATTTTCACGATGCACTCAAAACATATAGGCTAGACATTATAAGAGATGTGCTTCCTAAGTATGGTATTTGTGTCGCCTAACAAGCTAGTTTCATTAATCTCTATCGAATCAGCTTAATTTGACTGATTCGATAGCTAACAAAAAACCACCCGAAGGTGGAGTGTTAGCGGTAAAGCTTACGATGCTTTCTGCAAGGGCTGTTCAATCAGCTCTTCGACAATTTTCTTCAATAAGAAGGTCTCACGCTCTATCGACATGCCTTTCTTATCGCTATTGGCCATGGTGTCTTCATTATGGGCAATGGCCTCGAAGATATTCATCCACACAGGCTTCATACCATTTTTGATTTCGTAATCTTCAAACTTGGTTTCACCCAGCTCTGCATCGATCGTGCACACGTAGCAGTAAGACTCCATATGAACAATATCATGCTCTGGTTTGTACCAAGGGCGGTATTCTTCATACATGCCGAACTCGCGAATGTCTCGAATATTTTGTGCACCCGTTTCTTCTTCAAGTTCACGGATCAAACCTTCAACCAAATCTTCACCATCATCAACACCACCACCAGGTAAGGTGTAATCGTGATAACGCGCAGTGTAAAGCATGAGAATATTGTCACCATCTAAAATTATCCCTCTCGCAGCACGGCGATGGAACACCGATCCTGCCAATTCAGTTAAATCAGGATGTGTAGAGGATTTTAATAATCGCATGGTGGTGGCACTCAATAAAAAACGAAGGCGCCATTGTAATGATTTTTGACAACGATGCCAGAGGCACACCGAACCTTAGTACGCACTAGACAGCATATTATTACGTCGTTCCATGCAAAAAAGACGCACTAAAGCATGTGAAAAACATATCGTTTAATTTTAAATCTCGTTGCGAATGTTAACACACAGAACTTTTGTT
>NZ_NOIF01000085.1 GCF_002265265.1 Photobacterium sanguinicancri | reverse complement strand
GCATTAATTACACTTGGATTTTGACAGCTCTGGAGGATCGTTCAACCGATCATATTTACGCTAACTGATCGGCATTAGAGCCTCGGCTCTCCTTTTTCATTACTTTACGGTTTAGCTTTCTAGGATCACTGTAGCAACGGCGTATCGCCTTTCATCCGCAATCGTCAAATGAACATGATTTACGCCCATTGCCGCGGCTAATTCCGCCGCCTTGCCCGATAAGGTTAAGACAGGTTTACCCAAATCATCATTGGTCACCGTGAAGTCTTGGAAGCTAACACCACACGCAATACCAGTCCCCAATGCTTTAGAAGCCGCTTCTTTCACCGCAAAGCGCTTAGCTAAGTAACGTCCTTTAAGCTTTAGCGCATGAAACGCAGCCAGCTCTGACGGCACTAGAACACGTTCAGCAAAAGCCTCACCCGTACGACGAGTTAATACTTTTTCGACCCGCTCTATTTCCGCGATGTCCGTCCCTAAGCCAAGGATAGCCATTACTTACGCGCTTCTTGCATGATAGCGCGCATATCCGCAACGGCTTTATTTAAGCCATCAAACATTGCACGTCCCATAATTGAATGACCAATGTTCAACTCGTAAATTTCAGGCAGTGCTGCTAACGGTTTTACGTTGTGGTATGTCAAACCATGGCCTGCATTCACTTTAATGCCTAAACCATCAGCATAACTTGCAGCAGCCGCAATACGTTTAAGTTCAGCTTGCTGTTCTTCTTCAGTTTCTGCATCGGCATAGTGGCCAGTATGAAGTTCAATATACGGCGCACCACACGCAAGCGAGGCATCAATTTGGGTACGATCGGCATCGATAAATAGCGAGACTTTAATACCCGCCGCCGTCAGTTTCGCTGTTGCTGCTTTGATTTTTTCCAACTGACCAGCCACATCCAAACCACCTTCAGTGGTCAATTCTTCGCGTTTTTCTGGAACTAAACAGACGAATTCAGGTTGCGTCTTAAGCGCAATCTCAACCATCTCATCGGTAACGGCCATTTCAAGGTTCATACGTGTTTGAATGGTCTCACGCAAAATACGGACATCACGATCATTAATATGACGACGATCTTCACGAAGGTGAATCGTAATACCATCAGCACCTGCACGCTCAGCGACTTCCGCAGCATGCACAGGATCAGGGTAACGTGTGCCACGCGCGTTACGCAGAGTTGCCACATGATCGATATTGACGCCGAGTAGTATATTGTTCATTTTCCGGTACTCCTTGATCGAGGGATAAACAGTTCCCTACTTTTTAATGGTTTCCCGCCAAGATAAGGTTTTAAGGCAATGCGTGTAAAGCGTTTTGCCGCCCGAAGCTGATCTGGGCTGGTAAAGTGACGTGCAGAAATCGCTTTGAGTTGATTCCCTGTAAACGTCAATTGATTGGTCATCATTGACGCAATAAAGCCTCGCTGCTCACGGTAGTTATAGGTCATACCGTCCTCAACAGATAAACCACTCCCCGCACAGTGCAGAAAATCGATACCGTAACCAAGGTGATTTAATAGGGCTAATTCAAAACGTCGTAATGCAGGTTCTGGGTTATCCGCTTGTGCCAATTCACGTAGCACATTCAGGTAATCCAGAAACAACACGGGATAGGGGGTATTTGTTTCCAGTACACGAGCGATAAGTTCATTAACATAAAGCGCTGAATATAGGATGTAGCCGCGCATAGGCAGGCTGATAGAGATGGGCTCAGCTTGGGTCAAAATGGGCATGGTGCCGCGCCCCGTCCATTTCATAAATAACGGAGTAAAAGGCTGAAGTGCGCCTTTGAGGTTGGAGCGTTTACGCCGTGCACCTTTCGCCAATAAAGTAAGACGGCCGTAATCCTCGCTAAAAATATCAAGGATCAGGCTCGTCTCACTGTAAGGACGAGAGTGAAGGACAAAACACCGTTGTAGCCCTTCCATAGCGTCCCTTATAGGTCGTCGATGTAACCTAGGCTGCGCAATGCACGTTCGTCATCAGCCCAACCAGATTTCACTTTAACCCACAGTTCTAAGTACACTTTACGTTCGAACAGGTCTTCCATATCAATACGGGCTTCACGGCCGATGACTTTCATCTTCTCGCCATTTTTACCGATCACCATTTTCTTCTGGCCTTTACGCTCAACCAGAATCAAACCATTGATATCAAAACCGTTGGTACGTGGGTTGAAATCGAAACGTTCGATTTCTACCGTCACCGAATACGGCAGTTCTTCACCCAAGAAACGCATCAGTTTTTCACGAATGATTTCAGAGGCCATAAAACGCTGAGAACGGTCAGTAACATAATCTTCAGGGAAGTAATACTCACCTTCAGGAATATGGTCACGAACAATTTTTTCTACAGCTTCAACGTTAGTACCGCTTTTCGCTGAAATAGGCACAACATCCACAAAGTCCATTTTTTTAGACAATGCATCTAGATGTGGGAATAAATCGCCTTTTTCTTTAACGTTATCAACTTTGTTGATCAATAGTACTGTTGGCAACTCACTTTTCTTAAGCTTGTTCAGTACCATTTCGTCATCAGCTGTCCATACTGTACCGTCAACCAAAAACAGTACTAGTTCAACATCAGTCAAAGAACTACTTGCCGCACGGTTCATCAAACGGTTGATCGTACGCTTCTCTTCAATGTGAAGACCAGGAGTATCGATAAACACCGCTTGGTAACCGTCACGGGTATCGACACCCATAATACGGTGGCGCGTTGTTTGAGGTTTACGTGAGGTAATCGAAAGCTTCTGCCCAACCAAACGGTTAAGTAGCGTCGATTTACCAACGTTCGGTCGGCCTACAATGGCTATAAAGCCGCAATGTTGCTTCTCTGTCATGATTCCAACTGCTTAAGAGCAAATTCTGCTGCTGCCTGCTCTGCCTTGCGCCGACTGCCGCCTTTACCGATCACAGGTTTGTCCAAACCTGTTACTTCACACTGTACAGTAAATTCTTGGTTATGAGCTTCACCATGAACCTTAGTTACTGTATATGCTGGCAGTGGCAAACGACGCCCCTGTAAGCACTCTTGCAAGCGTGTTTTAGGATCTTTCTGGTTAATACCCGGCTCGATAGTATCAAGACGAGATTGGTACCAGCTTAAAATAATGCCGCGAACAACTTCGATATCGCTATCTAAGTAAACCGCACCGATGATCGCTTCTACACAGTCAGCCAAAATTGAATCACGACGGTAACCGCCACTCTTCAATTCACCAGGGCCAAGTAGTAAGTGGTCGCCTAAATCAAACTCACGACCAAGCTCAGCCAGCGTTTTACCGCGAACGAGCGTAGCACGCATACGGCTCATATCACCTTCATCCACATGTGGGAAACGGTGGTATAAATCATCCGCAATAACAAAGCTCAAAATCGAATCGCCTAGGAACTCTAAACGTTCATTATGCGTACCATTGGCGCTACGGTGCGTCATCGCCAAGGTCATTAGTTCTAAATTGTTAAATTGGTACCCCAGCTTACGCTGAAGTCTATTTGCTGGAGATGTCATTTTATCTCGATCAGTTTATGCCACCGACACGACTAAATCGTACGTCGGTAGGAATCCAAGAAGGTAGTGCACTGTCTGCACCTCGTTCAAACTCAAAGCTGATCCAGATCCCGACCGCCTTGCCCACTAGGTTCGCTTCTGGTACGAATCCCCAGTAGCGGCTGTCAGCACTATTATCGCGGTTATCACCCATTACAAAATACTGGTCTTCAGGTACAACCCACTCGCTCACGCCTGGGCGTGGTTGATACGCTAATGTACGATCACGTTTGAGAGGGTGAATCAAAATTTGGTGTTCAACGTCACCAAGTTTTTCATTAAATTGAACCAGCTGTGTCATGCCTTGCTGAAATTCACTATCAACCATATTGGTCAGTGGAACAGGCTGGCAATCCGATGCACCTTTAGCAGCAATACAAATTTGTTTGTTCGCGCTGTAGCGAACAGTATCACCAGGCAAACCGACAACACGTTTAATGTAATCGATGTTTGGTTGAGGTGGGTACTTAAATACCACCACATCGCCACGCTCAGGTTCACCGTTTTCTACCAACTTGTGGCGGAATACAGGATCACGCAAACCGTAGCTAAATTTCTCAACCAGAATAAAATCCCCTACGAGTAACGTCGGCATCATTGAACCGGATGGGATCTGGAACGGCTCATAAATAAATGAGCGAAACACCATTATTAGTGCGATAACCGGGAAAAGCGAAGCAGTTTGCTCGACCCATACCGGTTGTGGTGCAACAGAATTAAGAACTTCAGCATCTATCTCATCGCCCGCATTGGCAGCAGCCGCATCAATTTTCAATTGACGTTTTGGTGCCCAGACAAACTTATCCAATGCCCAAACGATACCGGTAACCAAGGTTGCCAATACCAGAATTAACGAAAAAACATTTGCCATTATAATCCCTAATAGTTGAACCCACTTTGCGAACTCGCAAAGTAAAACAGTGAGTAAGCCCCGTAATTTTGCAGCCTTACTCAACAGTAAAGAGAAAGCGCAAGTTTAAACATCTTAAACTCAGACTTTCTCTTTTAATTAATAAAAACCGTCAGTTAACACCATTGCTGGCAATGGTGTTAACTGGATTTCTATTTATCTTTACCCACGTGCAAAATAGCAAGGAAGGCTTCTTGAGGCAGTTCTACGTTACCGATCTGCTTCATTCGCTTCTTACCGTCTTTCTGCTTTTGCAGGAGTTTTTTCTTACGACTGATATCACCACCGTAACATTTCGCGATTACGTTTTTACGTAATTGCTTAACCGTTGCGCGGGCAATGATCATACCGCCAATGGCAGCTTGAATCGCAATATCAAACATTTGACGAGGAATGAATTCCTTCATCTTGTCGACTAAATCACGACCACGACCATTTGCGTTGTCTTTGTGCGTAATAATCGCCAGTGCATCAACACGCTCGCCGTTGATCATGACATCAACACGTACCATGTTCGATGGTTCGTAGCGTTGGAAGTTGTAATCCAGTGATGCATAACCACGGGATGTTGACTTCAAGCGGTCGAAGAAATCAAGTACCACTTCAGACATCGGAAGATCGTAAGTTAGTGCAACTTGGTTACCGTGGTAAACCATATCAACTTGAACACCGCGCTTCTCGATACACAAAGTAATGACGTTACCTAGGTATTCAGCTGGCACTAAGATATTACAACGTGCAATTGGCTCACCGATGGTTTCGATATCGTTCACTGCTGGCAGTTTCGATGGGCTATCAACCAGTAGCGTTTCGCCACGTGTTGTTTCCACTTGATAAACTACCGTCGGTGCCGTCGTGATCAGTGCAAGATCGTATTCACGCTCTAGACGTTCCTGAATAATTTCCATGTGCAACATGCCAAGGAAACCACAACGGAAACCAAAGCCAAGTGCTGATGAACTTTCTGGTTCATAGAACAATGACGCATCGTTCAGGCTTAGCTTGCCCAATGCATCACGGAAGTTCTCATAGTCATCAGAAGAGACAGGGAACAAACCCGCGTAAACCTGAGGCTTCACTTTCTGGAAGCCAGGTAGCGCTTTTTCGCAGCCATCTTTAGCCAGTGTAATGGTATCACCAACAGGTGCACCTAGGATGTCTTTAATACCACATACAACCCAACCTACTTCGCCTGTATTTAGCTCAGTGGTGTCAATTTGTTTTGGTGTAAAGATACCCAGACGATCAACGCCCCACACTTGACCTGTGCTCATCATTTTGATTTTAGCATTTTTCTTCAGTGAGCCATTTTTAACTCGAACTAAAGAAACAATGCCTAAATAGTTATCAAACCATGAGTCAATGATCAGCGCTTGTAGCGGCGCATCAGGATCACCTTCAGGTGCTGGAATCGCAGTGACGATGTTCTCAAGAACATCATCTACACCAACACCGGTTTTCGCTGAACAACGAGTCGCTTCTAGCGCATCGATACCAACGATATCTTCAATTTCTTCTGCTACACGCTCAGGATCAGCAGCTGGAAGGTCAATCTTATTCAAGATTGGCACTACTTCCAGATCCATTTCCATCGCGGTGTAACAGTTTGCTAGTGTTTGAGCTTCTACGCCCTGACCAGCATCGACCACCAGCAATGCACCTTCACAGGCAGCAAGTGAACGCGAAACTTCGTATGAGAAGTCAACGTGTCCTGGGGTGTCGATAAAGTTTAATTGATAGGTTTCACCGTCTTTCGCTGTGTAATCCAGCGTCACACTTTGTGCTTTGATGGTGATACCGCGTTCGCGTTCAAGATCCATGGAATCCAAAACCTGAGCAGCCATTTCACGATCGGAAAGGCCACCACAGACTTGAATCAAGCGGTCGGATAGGGTCGACTTACCATGGTCGATATGTGCAATAATCGAAAAATTACGAATGTGCTTCATGAATTGACGTGACTAACTCGTGATTAAATGAATGGGATCTCGCGATCAAGTTGACGGATTCTACCGAATTTCCCGCCTAGTCGCTATCCTTGCTTGCGGCATTTATTACGCTATCGTTGGATATTTGAGCCCCTAGCACCCGAATTAAGCTCGGAGTGTAAGCTGACTGCCCTTCAATACGCTTAGCAATATGGCGCGCAATAACCAAACCCAGTGCCGCACAGGCACCAGCCATCGCTATCACCCCCAGTTCACTGCTGGCCGCTAAATCAACAAAGACCCACTGGCCAATAATAGTGCCCACTATTAAGAAGAGTAGCGGAAGTAAATAAACCAGCAAGGCGGAACTCAACATACTTTGTTCTGCCAAGCCAATTTCAACCACATCACCGACAGCAATGGACTCTTGGGTTTTAATTGTCAGTTGATGCGCACGGCCGGGTATCGCTTTAGATACAATACCCGTCCCGCAGCTATCGCGTGAGGCACAATGCCCACAACTGGTTTGCTGCTGGCAGCTAACGGTAATTGCGTTGCTTTCAACTGCAATTACCGTTGCTAAAGATCGCATCATTGGACTTTTTCCGCTTTCGCTGGAGGCTGCGCTGTAAAGGCAACGGATTCAGCAACACGACGCGCTGTTGCGGGTGGGATATCGCCAACAACCGTGACTTCAACGTTGCCTTTCATGTAGCTATGCAATGTTCTTCGCCCTTGACGTACTAACTGCTCACGTACAGTAAAGCCATCGGCTTCACCCACATAAATTGAGAAGCTAAATAAGCCATCACTGAACATTTTGCTTTCAACCGGACGCTCTGTCATTAACAAGCGATGACGGTTACGAGAAACCGATTCAAAACCTTGCGGTAACCACTTCACCTGCCAACCCAGTTCAGCTTGCGGTTGTGGCGGTAATTGCACCACGACAGGTCGCTCAACCGATACCAAACGTTTCTTTAGCACTTCGCTAATTTTGGGATTCACCACGAACGATACCGCACGGTATTGCTCTAAAGGCTCACCATCACGATCCAGAAGATCGGCGCGCATCACTAAATTGCTGTGGGTCGCAACCCATAGCAAATACGAATAACGAGTACCATCTTTAGGCGCAATGCGCACGACATCACAAGCAACGCCCGCTTCACGCGCACGCCCCATAGAGATGAAGTCATAGTTTGCAGCTAGTTCTTCAACATCAACTTTCATCATAGGTGGCAAAGGTGCCACCATTTTGTTGCTGTCGATGGTAAATGCATCCAACCCAGGCTCAAAGTAACTGACTTCGCTACCACGCTGGATCACCTCCCGAGGAGGACCACTTAAATACACTAGCTGAGCAAAGGTTTCGCCATCGATTTGCGCATGGCTATACCGTAATGGCTCAATGCTGTTTTTCTTAATAAGAATGTACGACAACTCATAGCTAAGTTCGCGACTTGCTACGTCCATCTGATGCAACAAAGCCTCCGCGGAAGAAACAGGTTCTTCTGCGGAGGCTTGCCATGGCATCATCAGGCTGACCAGTGTCGCCGCACCGACCAGAAATTTTTTCATGTATCCGCCATCAATATTGCAGTAACTCACCGTGGCTTGTTACTGCTTCAATCTGAATTACTGAGCATTCAACAATGAACGATCAATGCTGCCGTCTTCAGCATTAAGGCGTAACTGCAATTCGTAATCTTGCAGCATGGCATTAATACGACGACGTTGCTCCATAATCTGAGCTTCGCTTGGACCATTGTTGTGTGCTGTTCTAACGCTATCACGCGTTAAGCTTACGGGCTCAGCTGTACCTGAAAATGGGACTGTTGATAAAACTGACAGCTGTGAATCTGATGATGCCATCTCGATAGAGGCTCCATCATCGCCACCATTGTATTGTTGTACACCAACAATCACCGCTAACGATACACCAGCAGCCATCGCGACTTGACCAAACTGGGTTAACCAATGAGGTAAGGTACGACGCGCTTCGCGTGGGCTTGGTTGAGATTCAGGGATCTCGCGAACCGTATTCAAATCGACAACAGGCGCAATATCATCTTGCGTATCAACCATCACGTCAGCACCTGTATGGGCTGGCTCAGCTTCTAGCGCCAACGCAACACTCCCTGCAATATTCCATTCTTTGCATTGAGGTGCATCACCACGCATGACATCACCAATAAGGTTGAAGTCTTGCCAGGCTTGCTCGCTTTCTGTATCGACTGTCAGCGCATTTATAATGCTCTGATCTAAATCTTCGCCATCTAATAACGCCGAAATTTTTTCTTTATCAGCCATTTTTTTCACCGTTTGGCTCAACATTAATGTTGCATCAAAGGACGGATGCGTTTTTCGACCGCGTCTCGCGCTCGGAAAATACGTGAACGTACAGTACCAACAGGACACCCCATTACCTCAGCAATTTCCTCGTAACTTAGACCATCCAGTTCACGTAACGAGATTGCAGTTTTGAGGTCATCAGGTAGTCCTTCAATCGTACTAAACACAACCTGCTTTAATTCTTCAGACAACATATGGTTCTCAGGGTTCGATATTTCTTTCAACGCACTGCCACTTTCATAGTATTCCGCATCTTCTGCATCTACATCGAAAGCCGGCGGACGACGCCCCTGAGCCACTAAATAATTCTTCGCAGTATTAACGGCAATACGGTAAAGCCATGTGTAAAAAGCACTTTCACCACGAAATGTCGGTAATGCTCGGTACGCTTTAATAAACGCTTCCTGCGCCACGTCGGGCACATCACCAGAGTTACTGACATAACGGGAAACTAAATTACACACCTTATTTTGGTACTTAACGACCAATAAATTAAAGGCTTGCTTGTCACCGCGTTGTACTCGCTCAATTAATACCTGATCAGTTTGCTGCTCGCTCATTCGAGCGGTTACTCCTATATCTGTCTTGCACTCGTGCATCACTTTATTAACCTCAAGTGAATACCAATACTTCTACGTTGTCCCACATGAGTTTCAGCGCAAAGGCTAAACTTTCTATCAACCCTAACCACACTGGCACGCGGCAATATAAAAGCATTTTATAACATGAGCACAATTTAAGACTTGCTGAACTAGGTAAAGTTCCCAAAGATAAAAAATAATTTCTCTACAATAATGCGCGATTTTTTTATCACGGTGGCGCAAAATACCACCAGTATACAAGGTTACGCCGCCGAAGAATCATCTCAGCTCAAGATTATTCGATGATAAGCATCATTCATTATAAAGATGCAGCAGGCACAAGCTAAAAAATGGAACGCAATACCATGTGAGCTTTCTCACGCTGAATAACAATGCGGTTAACAACTTAACTCGCTTATGGTTTGACGGCAATTCCACCACAATGAATGTGGTTTGATTCACATAGTTACGCATATTGGTATACCATTATGCGGATTGCCACAGGGATATGAAATTAATATGAACGAAATTCGCGAACATCAGTGCGATGTGCTCGTTATTGGTAGTGGAGCTGCTGGTTTATCGCTGGCATTACGCTTAGCGCCACTTGGCAAAGTTATCGTGCTTAGCAAAGGACCTCGCAGCGAAGGAGCGACGTATTACGCTCAAGGCGGAATTGCCGCCGTTTTCGACGAGTCAGACAGTATTGAGTCACATGTTGAAGACACGCAAATTGCAGGGGCACACCTTTGTGATGAAGATGTAGTTCATTTTATTGCTGAAAATGCAAAAGAATGTGTACAGTGGCTAATAGATGGTGGTGTTCCATTTGATCAGGAAGAATCAGATGATGAACAACCTCGCTATCACCTCACTCGAGAAGGCGGCCACAGTCACCGTCGAATTCTTCATGCCGCTGATGCAACTGGCATGGCAGTACAAAACTCACTGCAAGAAAATGTCTTGAACCATCCCAATATTGATGTGCTAGAACGCCATAACGCACTGGATATTATTACCAACCAAAAACTCGGTAATACCGATGAGCCAAACCGTATTTTAGGGGCTTACATCTGGAACCGCGATATTGAAGCGGTGGAAACCGTGCGGGCCAAATTTGTGGTGCTCGCAACAGGTGGTGCATCGAAAGTATACCAATACACCTCGAACCCAGATGTATCATCGGGCGATGGTATTGCGATGGCATGGCGAGCGGGCTGTCGAGTTGCCAATTTAGAGTTTAATCAATTTCACCCAACCTGTTTATTCCACCCCGATGCGCGCAACTATTTATTGACGGAAGCACTTCGTGGTGAAGGGGCATATTTACGTCGCCCTGATGGCAGCCGTTTCATGCTGGATTTCGACCCTGAACGCGCAGAATTAGCCCCTAGAGATGTGGTCGCACGTGCTATCGACTACGAAATGAAGCGCTTAGGTGCAGACTGCATGTACCTCGATATTAGCCATAAACCTGCAGAGTTTGTCACTAAACACTTTCCGACTATCTATGACAAGTTGCTGACCTTTGGAATCGATATCACCAAAGAGCCAATCCCTATTGTACCTGCAGCCCACTACACCTGTGGCGGAGTGATGGTCGATAAAGAAGGTCGTACCGATTTGGATGGCTTATATGCCATTGGTGAAGTCAGCTATACCGGCTTACATGGTGCCAACCGCATGGCATCTAACTCGCTACTCGAATGCGTGGTGTATGCATGGGCAGCAGCTGAAAGTATCACCAAAAAATTTAATGATGTCGCACTCCCCGATCACTTACCGCGCTGGGATGAAAGCCAAGTAAACTGTTCAGATGAAGAAGTCGTCATTCAGCATAACTGGCATGAGCTTCGCCTCTTTATGTGGGATTACGTTGGCATTGTGCGTTCAACCAAACGCCTAGAGCGAGCGATGCGCCGCATCCAGCTACTTAAGCAAGAAATACATGAATACTACAGCGAGTTCCGTGTTTCGAATAACCTACTTGAGCTGCGCAATTTGGTCCAAGTTGCCGAGTTAATGGTACGCTGTGCTATGGAGCGAAAAGAAAGTCGCGGTTTACACTATACCTTGGATTATCCTGAAGTAGATACCGAGGCGAAGCCGACAATTCTAACGCCAGATCAACCTTGCTAAAGCTGATTAGTTAGTCACATTAAAAAGCCCAGTTCATGCTGTGAACTGGGCTTTATTATGCTGTGCGATCACTCCGCTTTAATGACAACTAGACATAAGCTGCAATGGCCGTCGTAGATGTTTAATCGTTAGGCCTGGTACTGGGCAATGGCTTTCGCTAAGCCTTGCGCCTGATCCGCGACAGCGTTGGCAGCTTGTGCATTTTCGTGTGAAACTTCCGCGTTCGACATCGTAATATCACGGATCACTGTTACATTTTGTGCTACTTCATTAGACACATGAGATTGCTGCTCTACCGCCGTTGCAATCTGTGTACTGGTATCCATAATCGCTTGCATATCACCCATAATTTGGCTGATTTTTTGTTCTGCGCTATCCACTTGCTCAACGCTCATATCACCCTGTTCACGGCAACGACTAATGTGAGAGACCACTTGTTCTGTTTGCCCTTGCAGCGAGCCAATAATCGTAGTGATTTCTTCTGTCGACTGACGCGTACGCAGTGCTAACGTTCGCACCTCATCGGCTACCACGGCAAAACCGCGTCCTTGTTCCCCCGCACGCGCGGCTTCAATCGCAGCATTCAGTGCCAACAAGTTGGTTTGCTCTGCTATACCCTTAATCACATCCAGCACTGAGCCAATGTTGTCAGATAAGCCCGATAAATTGGCAATTTCATCGCTGGTCTGCGCTAAATCATCCGACAACTGACGAATACGCGCTTTGGTTGCATTCACTTCTTGTAAGCCTTCAGCCGCCCCTGCATGGCTACTATGTGCATTACCTGCGGCGGTTTCTGTATTCATCGCAATGTCACGAATGGTAACGCCCATCTCAGTCACTGCCGTAGCGACAGAGTCCGTTTCAGCTTGCTGCTGCGCCATCGACGTTTCCGTATCACGACTACGGCGTTGTAATTGCTCCGAGGCAGCTCCTAACTCAGTGATCGCCCCTTGCACATCGCTCACTAATCGACGTAACCCGGTAAGCAAATAATTAAAGTTAACGGCCATATCACTGATTTCATCGTTACCTTGTTCATCAGCACGACGAGTTAAATCATGGCTTGCCGCTATATCCGTCATCAGGTTACTCATCGCACTGATCCGTTGCTGAATTGACTGGCTGATAAACATCGAAAGTGCCAATAACGCAGCAATTACTATCATTACCGAAACAAGCGTGATCGTCATGATGCTTTGACGCTGGCTGTCACCAACCTTACGCAATTGCTGCGACATCTCATTGAATGCTTGCTCAAGTTGATGTGACTGTTGACGAATATCGCCGCGTAGACCTGATTTATGATCTAACCCGATAACCTTATTCTGCGCGAGCACCTGCTCAAGCGCGGCATTAAATGCCACTAAGGGTACTTTTACGCGAGCGCCAACTAACGCAAGTTCTTGCTGGTATGCCGCTTGATAATCTTGGAAGTACGCTAAATGTTGAGTTGCAGTAAACAGCTTCGCATCTTGAATAATAGAGAAGATCGCTTGGGCATCCAGCTGACGAGAAGCCGCTTTTTGCAACGTTTCTGCCGCTTGTTCGAACGTTAAATTCAATCCTTGCTGCGACGTTAACCCTAACACTTGATAGCCAGAAATCACCGCCATCATGCCTTGTTGGTAGCTTTGAATATATTGCGGCAAGGTATTCATCTGAGCAAGATGGAGATCCAGCCCTGTCACGCTCAAATTTAAGCTCGTTAGCTGCTGCTCAAATAACGCCGTATTTTTATTGAATGTCTCTTGATACTTCATATCAAAACGCGCGAGAAAGTCTTTTTCATTTCGGCGCAAATTCAATAACGTCACTTCCAGTTCACTCACAGTCAGTGTTGCTTTATCAATAGCAGCTACACGTTCATTGGCAAACCAACTCAATGTTAATGATAATAATAAGGCACTAACGGAGATCCCCGTTAAGCCCAATAGCTTATGTTTTATTTTCACGGCAATGGTCCTTTAAAAAACTTAACTTCATTATTGATATAATTGTTATAAGTAGCTTTATCGGCCATAACACCTCAAGGTTTAACGTTATTTAAATGTCACCTCGCGCGACACGGCTTAAGAGGTTAGCTCTAGATATAGTCATAGAGCTTGATATGCAACTACCCTATTTAAAGTTGATAATACTGCGGGTATAAAGAGATAGAGTGCGAAAGTCATCGCCATGGCAACAATCTCGACTAATGACAAAATATCGCTCTTGCTTGCGTCGGGATTGATGCGAAGGAAATGTCACAGAAATAACGATGAGATAACTTGTTTGTAATGGGATCTTCGTCAATTGACCTGATTGGAGGTATTCACCCTTTTGCCAACGAATATCGCCATTTTCATTGATCTGTAAACAGCCCCGTTGCTGCCACATCGTGTGTATGTGAGATAACCATTCAGTCAGTAACACATCAATAAAAAAAGCGATGAGCAAAAAAGCCGTCATTGAGCCGCTAGCCGCGACACAAAGAAAAATAGCCACGCATGCATAAAGAATATGCAGCGCAGCTATTTGAAATGTAGAAGGTGAAATCGAAAGATTAACGAAGTTTGCTGTCGTTAAGGGCAACAATTTTATCCACCATCGCAGCATGAGCCGCATTTTCACTACGCCCTTGCTTCATTACCCACATAAATAAATCAGGATCATCACACGTTAGCAAAGAGATAAAATCGCGTTGCTCTTGTTCTGGTAATTCATCAAAGCACTCTTCAAAAAACGGCATAATAATGACATCTAATTCAAGCATTCCGCGGCGACAAGCCCATTTAACGCGTGCTTTTTCATCTGCACTGATCATGTTCAACCTCAATGTTCAACTTGGTTGTTAATTTTAGCGATATAGTATCAGTCACTAATAGCCGCTACTATGCGCAAAGACAAGCAATCTGCCAAGATGAGAGCTGCATCTGATCGATAGCTGACAAATCTCCCTTAGCCCATTACCATAGCAACATATACTTCATTATTGTGATTACGTCCGCCAGCCAAAGTGCTGTTGCCTAACGTGGTTACCCAAACTGTGGATACGCCTTATGAGCACTTGGTCAACTACCTTACACTTTGAACATCTTCCAGTAGCTAGCAGCGATACTCTGCCGACTTTATCACTGATCGATCTGTCTGATTGGTCACTCGTTACTTTAGTGGGCGATGACAAAAAATCATACTTACAAGGTCAAGTAACCTGTGATGTGGTCACACTCGACCCTGCACATTCAACATTCGGTGCTCACTGTGATGCTAAAGGTAAAATGCGTACTATTTTCCGTATTTTCAACCACCAGCAAGGTTATGCCTTACTGCAACGTAAAAGCATCATGGCAACCCAACTGCCTGAGCTAAAAAAATACGCCGTGTTCTCAAAGGTAGATATTGAAGAAGGTCAGGATGTACTACTTGGCCTATGCGGCGAAAATGCCCAAACCGTTATCGATCAACACTTCCCTGGCAGTGATGATGTTCGTGCATTTGAAGGTGGAACTGCCGTTAAAATTGACGCACAACGTTGGTTAATCGCCGTCGCTGCCGATCATGCAGACACACTGGCCACTCAACTGGCGAATAACGCCCAACTCGCGACAACAAGCTTGTGGGATCTTTACGATATAAAAGCGGCATTCCCTCGTATTGAAGCGGCCACAGAACTTGAATTTATTCCACAAGCGATGAACTTGCACGCCGTTGGCGGTATCAGCTTCAAAAAAGGCTGTTATGTCGGTCAAGAAACGGTTGCTCGCGCCAAATACCGTGGCACTAATAAGCGTGCCATGTACCAACTACAAGGTGCTAGCGAGCAATGTCCACAAGCGGGTGAGGTATTAGAGCGCAGCGTAGGCGAAAACTGGCGTAAAGGGGGGACTGTCATTGCGGGTTATCAATTTTCAGATAACCAAGCGATCACCTTAGTGGTACTACCTAATGATCTTGATGAAGGTACGCAGTTCCGATTAGCGGAACACCCAGAAGCATTATGGACAGTTCAAGCTTTACCTTACTCGTTGGATGATGAATAACAGCATGTCGACTTTAGTTACACAAACCGCTGTTATTCAGTTACTTGAAGATGAAGGCGTGGAATACCGCCTTTTACCACACAGTAAGCCAGCAAAAACCATAGAAGAAGCCGCTCAAGAACGTGGCGTTGATCCTCAGCAAATGGTGAAATCCATTTTATTACGCGATATGAGTGGGTTTCATGTATTAGCCTGCGTACCAGGGCCTGCGCAAGTGGATCCCAAAAAAGTCCGTGATATTTTTGGCTGTCGCCGCATGACCTGCGCCGATGCAACCGATGTTGAAAAAGTCACAGGGTTAGTCATTGGTACTGTCGCGCCTATTGGCCTGAAAAATCCATTACCTCTAATATTCGATCAAAGTATTCAGCAACACGAGTTGGTCAATATTAGCAGTGGTGACCGTATGGCAGGGGTTGAGCTGAGCACCGATGATCTGTTGATCTTGTGTGATCCTATGATGGCTGATATTTGTCGTTAAGCACCATAAGCCATGGCAGCTAAATTAAATAAAGGGAAGTCATGAAAGCGATTAATTGGCGAGGCGTGGATCTTAATTTATTAGTCGCGTTTTCAGCACTGATGGAGCACCGTAGTGTCACCCGCGCAGCCGATAAGTTATCGATAGGCCAATCCGCGATGAGCCATAACTTATCTCGTTTACGCCAGCTGTTAGGCGACCCTTTATTTGAACGTCAGGGGCACCTTATGGTGCCGACTGCTCGCGCCTTAGATCTTGCGCCAACTGTCGATACTATTTTGGCAATGATCACCAATCAAGTTTTGCAGCCAGAACGTTTCGTACCAGACGATTACACAGGCACCTTTACTATCGGCTTAACGGATTATGCTGAAATGCTGTTTGCACCAGTCTTATTCGATACTTTGCAGCAGCTCGCCCCCCAGTGCCACCTCAGTTTTTGTAATCTTGATCGACACAATTACCTTAACGCTTTTAACGATCGTCATGTCGATATCGTCATTGGGTCTATGGTTGCCAATAACAAAGAATTAGACAGCCAATACTTATATACCGAAGATCACGTTTGTCTGTTTGATAGTGCAGCGACAGGATTAACGACGCCAGTGAGTTTAGCGCGTTATATCACGACACCACATGCTCTGGTATCGCCAGATGGGATATTGTGTAGCGGCATTGATAAACAGCTCGCCGATCAGGGTTTTCAACGTCATATCGCGCTGGGATCGCGTAACTTCTTAACCATCCGTCATTTATTAACGGGTCGTAATTTGATTTGCGTAGTCTCTCGCTTAATGGCACAGCTCGATATATTCAACGATGATCTGACACAATGCCCACCCCCCGTCGACATTGCTGATTTTGATATTAATTTGCTGTGGCAACGCCGTAATACCGAACATCCAAAACTCACTTGGTTACGCCAAGTCGTGAAAGAAACCGTTACCAAACGCGTCCATGCGCTTCGGCATTCTTCTCACTAACGGAGATAACCCATAATCACGGTTTTATTGGGCTGAAGGCTTAGTTGTTGGTTCTTGAATTTGATAAAGTTTGTGAGTATCACACACCTCTTCACAGTCACACTCTTTATCAATCCCTACGTTGGCTAAGCCACCACAACTACCCGCGATTGTTTTTTTCTTTACGATCCAGCCAATCGCCATTGCAGCAATCACACATAAAAAAACTGCTAGCGTTAATAAATACGTCATAACTTGCGCCCCTTATTTCAGCTTAATACCACTAAGACCCGATAAACGCGTCATGGTATTCATCATCATGCCAATTTTAGGCGCTGCTGCTTTCTTCGTTCCACACCCGCAACCACAATCGCCCTTTTCACGCTTACAAGGTCGCCCTTGCTCCGCTTCCGTCAAATTCAATTTATGTGCGGTACCCGCTAATACATCACCAATCGAGGTACGCGCTGCGACTTGGCTAACGACAAAGCCCGCACTGAGTAAGCGTGCCAACGAACGCTGACCAATACTGCCTAATACAATTTCTTGTACACCCAGTTCACCAAAGCGGCGTTGTAGCTGCTTTTTATGCTTACAGCCCACGGCTTTACTGCCGCTATTCGTCATGCGCTCAACCAATTGGCCTTGGGCATCATATACGGCAAATTCAGGGGCTTTACCAAAGTGGCCCGCTACATTATTTGCAGCATTCACGGCTATTGCTTTTATCATATCGTGATTCTCTCTGATTCAATTTTATTCGTTAACATTTACTTGTTAATACTTTTCTTTACTGATAACGGCTTATTTATTAATAGATTTCTTTTCAGCTAACGGCGTTGATTGCGATGCTGATTGCAGCTCTAACGCCATACCTTCTACTAAGGCTTGCGCTATTTTCTTTCGCGCAGAGACCAAAATATTACCTAAGGTTTGGCGAGAGACTCCCAGCTGTTCTGCCGCGGGTTGCTGCTGTAATCCAATAAAATCAACGAGGCGAATAGCCTCAATCTCATCGGCCGCAAGCTGATGATGTGATAGCTCCGACATCGGAACCCCATTGGGTTTAAAGCAACTATACGCAGGGCGGCAACCGATACGGCGTGCAAGTTTAGGTCGAGCCATCGTACTCTCTTTCGTTATTGGCATATGCTATAAACATATTATTGGCGTATGCCAATAACTCTGTATTGATCCAAAACAAATCAACTGCTAATACCAGTCGCTGATAACAGCACAAAACACTAAATATAAATGACGAACAAAGCTGAGCTGTTCAAACATTAAACAAGCAAAAGAATCAATAAGCATAAATAAGCTTATAAAATGACAAAGTAAGTGTTTTTAATTCCTTTTAAAACAATAGCTAAGCTTTAAGTAATATGCAGAGACAAGAATTTATTCACCAATACTATGCTTTGATGAGAAACCCACCACAGCAGAGTAATTCACTGCTTATGCAAATATGAGCAAATCAATAGACCAATCAATAGGAAATAATCGAGGCGTTATGCTGATAACATCACAAAAATGAAATGCGTGTTGTTTTATAATGGCACTGTTCAAGACCAATGGAAGGTTAGGTTTTTATGCGAATGTTCAAACGTTACATGCCAAAGCTTGTCGCAAAGCACGTTAGTCGTTTATTCAGCGGCCGAGTTTACATAGATGGCCGTGGCGGTTATGAATTTAACAATGGATTGTTATTAGTACCGGTAAAGGCAGAACAGCGTCATTACCAAACCGTGAATGAGGTGAATCAGGAAATCCGCCGTATTCGCGTGTACTAACAGGAACATGTTCGATTATTGAAGCCCACGTGTAAGTGGGCTTTTTTGTGCTCATCGCATGACAGTCTGAGGCTATAGAAGCGGCTCCTGAGTATGTCTATTCTGAATCAGAGATGAGGTCTTGATAGCGTTCAGCATCCAACAGCTCGTCAAGCTCCCCTTCATCATCGCACTTCAATTTAAACAACCAGCCATCGCCATATGGATCACTGTTAACGAGCTCAGGGGATCCCTCTAGATCTTCATTGGTTTCCACAACTATTCCCGTTAAGGGAGCATAAATGTCAGAGGCCGCTTTCACTGATTCAGCGACAGCACACTCTTCTCCCACATCGGTTGCGGCATCAATTTCAGGTAAGTCCACAAATACCATGTCTCCCAACAAAGACTGGGCATGATCAGTCAGCCCGATGGTATACACACCGTCGCCTTCATCGCGGATCCATTCGTGCGTATTGGTAAAGCGTAGTTCAGATGGTACATAACTCATTGTTTACATCCTTATGAAAAACAGCTCGTCGCCCATGTCAAAACGCGCTGTATATACAGGAAGGGGCTGTGCATTATTCACACATAAATGCACTGATAATGAATGTAGATTAAAAGTACCAAATAGGACAAATTTGTTCGATTCTATATATAAAAC
>NZ_NOIF01000084.1 GCF_002265265.1 Photobacterium sanguinicancri | reverse complement strand
GGAAAATTAATGGTGTTAATAAGAGATTTTGAATGTTTAGAGTAGTATGTTGTTTGGAGTGGCTTCAGTGGGATTGTTTTATTTAACCTATTGATTTAATGGTATTGAAAATCAAGTGTTGTGGTTTTTAATCTTGATTAATGCGAGAAATGTTTCGTGTATTAATGTTTTTATTTCGCTAAAAATGAGCCCATGCTTCTAGTCTGCTATTTTTAACACTAAAAATTTATGGGCTTGAAGGTGAATTTAAAATTCTTGGTTCATTACTTGTAGGCATTTAAGCAAGTGGAGGCGGTCGGTATCACTGAGTTTTGCAGTGATGTCTTGCGTTAGATTCAAGTGGAGTTGATCGTGCTCTTGGTACAAGCTTTCACCGGATGTTGTTAGTTCTACTAATATCGAACGTCGATCGGATTCATGAGGACGTCGGCAGATTAAACCTGCATTGACCATTTTATCGACTTGGACTGTGAGTGTGCCTGTCGTCACACCAATCTTATCCGCGAGTTCTTTCATTCGCATTGCGCCATGTGCGCCGAGTATTTCAACAATATGTACTTGTGGTAAGGAAAAGCCCTTACCACGAACAACAGATTGTTCCCACGACGATAGTTTCTCGTAAAATTCAATAATGGTGTGGTTTAACTGCTCGATGTCTTTCATTTTTATTCCGAGGCCACCTCATTACGATGGCATTGCTGAACTTCAATCGTTAAGTGGTTGAGTTTATCGAAATTTCGGAGTAATTGCTTGTAGTGTGTTATTTCTGCTGGTGTTGATGTGACAACTGAAATAGCGGCAGCGTAATGATCGGCACTGATCTTCCAAATATGAATATCACTGACTTGGCTGTCTTTGTCCTGTTCTAGTGTCTCAACAATCTGTTGGCGGTACTGACTCTCGATGCTTGCGTCTAGCAGGATTGGGCTAGTTTGCTGCATGAGCCCGTATGCCCAGCGTGTGATGATAACCGCCCCCACAATCCCCATCGCGGCATCCATCCAATTAAATCCAAAATATTTTCCGCAGAATAACGCCATAATCGCCAGTAATGAGGTGAGTGCATCTGCCATTACATGGAAGTAAGCCGCTCTTAAATTGTGATCATCATGATGAGAGTGTCCATTGTGATGGTCATGTTTATTCGCATCATGCTGGCTATGGCTATGGCTATGGCTATGGCTATGGCTATGGTGCTCGTGGTGATGATCATCTTTTAATAAGAACACGCTGACAACATTAACGATAAGACCGATAACAGCGACGAAGATGGCTTCATTAAATTGGATTTGCTGCGGTGAAAATAAACGGTGCACCGATTCAACCAGCATGATCAAAGCCACGAGTCCTAAAGCTATCGCACTGGTAAAACCACCCAGCACACTCACTTTACCCGCCCCAAAGGCGAACTTATCGGTATTGGCATATTTACGGGCATAGCGATAGGCAAAAAGGGTGATCATAAAAGCGGCAGCGTGTGTACCCATATGCCAGCCATCGGCAAGCAACGCCATGGAACCGTAAATGGTGCCTGCAATAATTTCAGCCAGCATAGTGACTATGGTCAGTAATAAAACATAGTAGGTACGACGCTCACCCTTATGGTTGTGGCTGACAAAATCGTGGCTATGTTGCCAAGGCGCAAGTGAATGTGGCTGGTGCTGCATAGTGAACCCTTATGTTATTTGCTTTACAACTTGCTTGCTTATCAAGTAATTTGATTAATAAGTATCTTGATGGTCAAACTATAGTTGCAGTATTTAGTTTGATTATCAAGGTAAATACCAGTAAATGAGTGGTGATGACAGTGAGTTCGTTTTGAAAAGATAGTTGATAAATCGCATTTCTCCCCGAGAGAGACTTGACCTTCCTCTAGGGGGAAGGTTTAGACTTTTATGGTTTCCTATTGTTATTTATGAAGTTTGATGCCGATATTACTGCGTTTGTTTTCTTTGCCTGCGACAACATTGGTTGTGATCATAAGTTTGATCATAAGTTTGATCATGCAACCTGTGCTTGCACAGCAACAAATGTCGAATATGGCCGATAATCATCAACATAGTATTGCAGTGCTTGATGCTAAAGTGACTTCAATAGCAAAAAGCGAACACTTACCAAAGTGCATGCAGCCTGAGTCTCACTTGCACCATGAAAGCCAAACCTCTTCACCTTCTTTATGTATGACGACAAGCCATTCTTCTGGAGCAAGTCAACAGGCTGATGTTTCGTGTTGCAGTTCAATGGATATGCTGGATAGTTGCTGCAATATCACACACTGCCAAAGCCATCCTTTTATCACCGCATCACTTCCTGCGATTTCACATGCGCAAACGTCGCGTGCACCTATTATTCATACCTTGAGTTCTCCGATTCAATCTACCGACAACCTCTTTCGCCCTCCGATTGTATAGCCCCTACCTCGCACTCTGCGCGTGATGTTTTAATTCCTTAATTTCGATGAAAGCCAATGTAAATAGCTTCTATCGAGTAATTAGATCCGAACGTCAGAGTGATTGGTTGCAATAGCACTGTGTTCTCCGTTGTGAGGCTGTGCGATTGTCAACCCATCTATTTGCTTTTAAAGGGTAAAACTGTCGATTTTCAATTGATAGTACTTATTCGTATCTCACTAAAAGCAGCTTAAAAATACTCTCCTTATTAAAGGATGTGATTATGCACAAACGTGTATTTGTAGGTGTTATCGGCATCTCGTTATTACAGGTAATCGCCTTTCCTGTCATGGCCAATAGCGATTTACCTCAGTTGATAACATGGGCCGTAGAACATGATGTGGCAAAACAACAAATTGAATCGCAAGCAAATGCGATGACAGATGCTGGTGTTGCCAGCAGTCAATGGATGGACCCTAAATTAAAACTGGGTGTTGGCGGGTTACCTGTCGATTCATTTGCATTGGATAAAGATCCGATGACAAACATTTCGGTTGGCCTTATGCAGCAATTTGGCCGCGGCGATACGTTAACGCTAAAACAACAGCAAACCAGTGAGCAAGCTGAAAGTATTCGGAAAAAATTGGGCGTACGCGCATTGGATGTACGTTTTGCGATGACTAATTTATGGGTTGAGGGCGTTTATCAGCACCGTGCTCGTCAATTGTTACAGCAAAATAAAACGCTGTTTAAAGAGTTAGAGCAGTACCTAAGCATGAATTACGGGGTAGGCGTTAACCAAGCACAAGATGTGATTCAAGCTCAACTACAAATTGCACGTGTAGACGACAAATTGGATGCTAACGCGCAAGTGCAACAACGAATAAAGGCGCAATTTGGTGAATGGTTAGGGAAGCAAGCGCAGTCAGTTGCTCCCTCGCAATATCCAGAGTGGTCAGCACTTCAGGCGTATCTCGACACACAAGCTTCGCATCAAAATGATTACTTAGCATTGGCGCAGCACCCTGCTGTGAGAGTGATTGATGCCCTAATTAAAAGTAATGAAACCAGCATTGATATTGCTAATGAAGCGTACCAACCACAGTTTGGTGTCGAGGTTATGTACGGTAACCGGCAAGCCACGGGCATGAATGGTCAACCCGCCTCAGATCTATTGAGCGTGTATTTGACCATGGATATTCCGTTGTTTACTGAAAACCGCCAAGACAAACAGCTTGCTTCTGCTCAGCACCAACTTGGTGCTACTAAGGCACAGCGTGATTTACTCCTCCAGCAAATGAATGCGCAAGTGGCAGCGGTACGTCACGACCGCACTAATCTTCAACAGCGTCTTAATCGTTATCAAAATGGATTATTGCGCTATGCCCAAGAGAAAACCCAAGCCATAGAACGAGGCTATCAAAACAATACTAGCCAGTTGGATGAGTACATTCGAGCGGCAAGTGACGCTTTGAATATTGAATTAGAGCAAGCTCGACTACAGGCAGATCTTTCGTTGGCAAACGCCAAGCTTTCCTACTTATTAAATAAATTCTGAGAGGCAACATGAAAAAAACATTAACAGTTGCAGTGTTGTCACTGGCAGTGGGAAGTGCAGTCGGTTATTACGTTAGCCACAGTGGTGTCTTTGGCTTTAGTGCGCAGGCGAGTGATGGACAAAATACAAATACGATGGCAACGGATTCTACTGCTAATGAACCTCTGTATTGGGTTGCGCCAATGGACCCGAAATATAAGCGTGATAAACCTGGCAAATCCCCGATGGGGATGGATTTGATCCCAGTATATGCAGATGAAAGCCAAACAGAAAAGCTGGCAGGGACTGTCGAAATATCGCCTTCAATTGAAAATAACTTAGGGGTAAAAACTACACAGGTAGCACGCCAGCAGTTGATCCCACGTATTGATACTGTGGGTTATGTTGCTTTTGATGAAAGCCAAATGTGGCAGATCAATAGCCGCGTGAGTGGCTGGGTTCAAACATTAAAAGTCGCTGCCATCGGCGATAGAGTTGAAAAAGGACAAGTGCTGTTTGAGTTGTATTCACCAGAGTTAGTGAAAGCACAAGAAGAGCTATTAAACGCAAAAAGGCTCGGAAGAGCAGCGTTAGTACAAGGGGCGAAAGAACGTTTATTTGTATTAGGTGTTGATAGCGAACAAATCCAACGTGTATTAAGACGCGGTAAAGCTATGAAGCAAATCGAAGTTAAGGCGCCAGCTGATGGGGTTGTTGCGAGTTTGAATATTCGCCAAGGGGCATACCTTTCTCCGCAGCAAACTGTGATTAGTGGTGGCGATCTAACCAGTATCTGGGTGGATGCGGAAGTATTCGAGCGTCAAGCACATTGGATTAAATCAGGCGCGCAGGCCGAGATGAGTGTTGATGCATTACCGAGTCAAAATTGGCAAGGCATGGTTGATTATATCTACCCAGTGTTAGATGAAAAAACACGGACAGTAAAAGTACGTTTGAAATTTCCGAATCCAAATGGCGATTTGAAGCCGAATATGTTTGCCAATATTACGCTTAAGCCGCAAAGCGAAGGAGCGGTTCTGACGGTGCCAGATAATGCCATTATTCGCACAGGCAACATGGCACGTGTTGTGTTGGCGTTGGGGGATGGGCAATACCGCTCGACTCGGATTGAGATTGGACGTCAGGCGGGTGGTGTGACAGAAGTCTTGCAGGGGCTTAATGTGAGTGATCGTGTTGTCACATCGGCACAATTCTTATTGGATTCAGAATCAAGTCAATCAGCGGATCTTTCTCGTATTTCTACGACTAAGGCGGCTATTTCGATGGCTGATAATCACGCATCGACAGAAGGTGATTCGACCCAAACGGCAATGATAGCGGCTTGGACGCAACCTGCGATTACAGCACAAGGTGTCATTAAATCCATAATGCGCGATCATAAAATGTTGACCGTTGATCATGCGCCGATTGCACAATGGGATTGGCCTGCCATGGTCATGAATTTCACGGTAAAAGATAATAGTGATCTTTCGGTACTGGCTGACGGTGACGCGATTGAGTTTTTGATCGAGAAAAATGCACAAGGTCAGTATGTGTTAAGTGATGTCCGAAAAGCCAATACGACCCAGTCAGAGGTTGACCACGCATTGATGAACCATCAGGAGATGGATCATACCGTTATGGACCACTCGAAAATGGATCACTCGAAAATGGACCATTCAGTAATGGGTCATGGTGATATGGACCATGATTCATTGACCACCAACCTTAACGAACAAGGTGGTGACCAATGATCCCTTCTATTATTCGTTGGTCGATTGCGAATCGATTTCTGGTCTTGGTAGCAACCGTCTTTCTGGTTGCAGCGGGTCTTTTTAGCGTAAAACAAACCCCTATTGATGCCATTCCTGATTTGTCTGATGTGCAGGTGATCATTAAAACCAGCTATCCTGGTCAGGCACCTCAGGTGGTCGAAGATCAGGTGACCTATCCATTAACCACAGCGATGCTCGCAGTGCCGGGTGCAGAGACTGTTCGTGGATATTCTTTCTTCGGTGACTCTTATGTTTATATCATTTTCAATGATGATACCGACATGTATTGGGCGCGTTCGCGTGTTTTAGAGTATTTAAGTCAGGTCGCACCTAAATTGCCGGCTAACGCTAAACCGACCTTAGGGCCAGATGCGACCGGTGTTGGCTGGGTTTTCAGTTACGTGTTAACTGATAAATCCGGTCAGCATAATTTAAGTGAGTTGCGAAGCCTGCAAGATTGGTTCTTGAAGTACGAACTACAAACTGTCGATGGCGTGTCTGAAATCGCGACAGTGGGCGGTATGGTGAAGCAGTACCAAGTGCAGATCGATCCCGCGAAGTTGCGAGCTTACGATTTGACTTTGCAGCAGGTTAACAAAGCGATTCAGTCTGGAAATCAAGAAGCGGGAGCATCGGTCGTTGAAGTGGCTGAAGCAGAACATATGGTACGCGCGACGGGGTATATTTCAGATATTGACGATCTGAAAAATATCCCATTGAAAGTAACTGAGCGTGGTACCCCCCTAATGCTTGGCGAGGTGGCTGATATTCAAGTTGGTCCTCAGATGCGTCGTGGTATTTCAGAACTTAACGGTGAAGGCGAAGCCGTTGGTGGTATTGTTGTGATGCGTTTTGGTGAAAATGCCCGTGATGTGATCGCGAATGTCAAAGCCAAGTTGGCAGAATTACAGCGCAGTTTACCTGAAGGAGTTGAGATTGTTCCGACCTATGATCGCTCTGAGCTCATAGAAAGCGCAGTAGATAACCTCTATGAAAAGCTGCTGGAAGAATTCATCGTTGTTGCTCTAGTGTGTGCGCTGTTTTTGTTCCATATCCGCTCATCTTTGGTTGTTGCTATTAGCTTACCAATTGGCATCCTTACTGCGTTTATCATCATGCATTGGCAGGGTATTAATGCCAATATCATGTCCTTAGGTGGTATTGCGATAGCAATTGGCGCCATGGTAGATGGTGCCATTGTTATGATCGAAAATGTCCATAAGCATATTGAACGAACGCCATTAACTGATAAAAATCGCTGGCAAGTGATAAGTAAAGCGGCAGAAGAAGTCGGAACACCGCTGTTCTTTTCATTAATTATCATAACGTTAAGTTTTGTGCCTGTTTTTGCCTTGGAAGGGCAAGAGGGCAAAATGTTTGCACCTTTAGCCTTTACCAAAACATTTGCGATGGCGGCATCGGCGGGTTTGGCGATCACTTTAGTGCCCGTATTAATGGGGTATTTCATTCGTGGGAAGGTACTTCCTGAGCATAAGAACCCCGTTAACCGTGCGGTCGTTGCTTTGTATCGCCCATTACTGAATCTTGGTTTACGTTTCCCTAAAACAGTCATAGTGGTGGCTTTAGCCTTAATGGTGTCGGCGTATTACCCAATAAGCAAAATGGGTAGTGAGTTTATTCCACCGCTAGATGAAGGCGATCTCATGTATATGCCAACCACGTATCCGGGGATATCTATTGGTAAGGCGCGTGAGTTGCTGCAACAAACAGATCGACTGATCAAAACCGTGCCTGAAGTCAAAACAGTATGGGGAAAAATAGGGCGGGCAGAAACTGCGACTGATCCCGCGCCTTTAACGATGATCGAAACGATCATTCAGTTTAAACCGCGTAGCGAATGGCGTGACGGCGTAACCTCGGAGAGTTTGCGTAGTGAATTGGACAGCTTAATTCAGTTCCCTGGGGTTACTAACGCTTGGGTAATGCCGATCAAAACGCGTATTGATATGTTGGCGACAGGGATAAAAACACCAATAGGCATTAAAATCGCGGGCCCTGATCTTAAAACGATCGAGCAGATAGGCACACAATTGGAAGATGCATTACGCAATATAGAGGGAACCGCTTCTGTCTATGCTGAGCGGGTTGCTGGTGGGCGTTATATTACGATGGATATTAAACGCCGAGCTGCTGCACGATATGGATTAAGTATTCAAAACATCCAGCAAGTGATTAGCACGGCGGTAGGAGGAATGAATGTAGGTGAGACAATTGAAGGGTTAGAGCGTTACCCAATTAATGTGCGCTACCCGCAGCATTATCGTGATTCCTTAGTAAAACTACAGAATCTACCATTAGTGACAGCAAGTGGTGCACGCATTGCACTGGCTGACGTTGCAAATATTCGTTTTGAAGATGGGCCGCCGATGATCAAAACGGAAAATGCACGTCCGAATGGTTGGGTCTTTATTGATATTGAAGGTCGTGATTTAGGATCGTACGTTGAAGCTGCTCAGCAAAAAGTCGCTGAAACTGTCGTTTTACCTGCTGGTTATTCGCTGGCTTGGTCTGGACAGTACGAATATATGGAGCGAGCGAAAGCACGCTTGAGTGTGGTAGTGCCAGCGACGATTGCTATCATCATGCTGTTGCTTTACTTGAGTTTCCGTCGTGTTGGTGAAGTATTGATTATTATGGCGACCTTACCTTTGGCAATGGTCGGGGGCGTATGGCTAATGCATGCGTTGGGGTATAACTTCTCGATCGCGGTGGGGGTAGGCTTTATCGCCTTAGCGGGTGTTGCGGTTGAAATTGGGGTTATTATGCTGGTTTATCTTAACCAAGCATGGCAATCCAAGGAAGAGGCTGCGCGTAATAGTCATTCTGTACTTTCTCAAAGTGATTTATTCACGGCGATTCAAGAAGGTGCAGGGCTTCGAGTGCGCCCTGTCATGATGACGGTAGCAACTGTGATTATCGGCTTGATCCCAATCATGCTTGGTGATGGGACAGGTTCGAGTGTGATGCAGCGTATTGCCGCCCCAATGATTGGTGGTATGGCATCGGCGTTGATATTAACGCTTGTCGTCTTACCCGCTGCGTTTAAATTGTGGAAAACCCACAGCCACAAACTGTCTTAATCAGTCGCTGTACAGCTAAAGAAAGGGCTATCACTCGATAGCCCTTTTTGTATCTGTTGGAGCTCATTTCGCTTATTGAATATCTATTAGCGGAATGAGACATAGCGGCTTGAGTGAGCCATGTACCTTAGTAAAAATGGTTACTCGACCCGAACAAAGCGAGAAAGGTAACGGCCATCCCGCGAGAAGAACACGATCTCTTGGCTGGTGTTATTGGTGTTGCGACTAACCCGTATTTTATTATCGATACCTGCGGCATACAGGCTATTACTATTTTTCACGACCAAGGGGATATTGGCCTGATTCACCTTTGCGGTTAGTGCACCTTCCTCGTAAACGATCTGCAGTGGCACCCCTAAATTATCTTGATAATTACCAACAATATCGCGGTTACTTTGCCAATTTACAGTTTGGTTTTTCGGTGCAGTAACCAAATGTAACGCGGGCTTTCCTTGGCTCATTTGCAACAAATCGGCCGTTAATAAGGTTAGGTTGGTGTTTTGGTAGTTACTGAGTGCAATCATCATAGCTTTGGTTTCAGGCTGGTAAGTCATCAGCGTTTTAAACCCATCAATGTTGCCTTGCTGGCTGAAATAGAGTTGATTGTTATGCTGGCTTTTTACCATACCTATTTGTTCGTCGTACATCTTCTGTAGCGATGCTTTAGAAACCACACTGCCGTTATGTAAAGCTTGATTCCAAAGGTATAAATCACGCGCCGTAGTTATCAGCCCTCCCGCTGACCATGCACAATCTGTTGGTGTGATATGGGCATTAATAAGCCCTGAAATTTCATATGATTTTGCGAGTTGGAAAGAAAGTGTCAGCTTCATACTGCTGTCTTTCATGCCTATCGGCCGTAAAAATTCTTGGTCGATATAGTTGTTGTAATCAACGCCTGACACTTGCTCGATAATACTGCCAAGTAACACATAGTGTGCGTGGCTGAAGTTGTATTGCAGTGCGGGCGGATATTGGCGGCTGTCTTTGATGATTTGATTTACTAGGCTCTTGCTACGACAAGATTGAGGGCTATCACGCCAAGATATATCACGGTTTATGCCCGCAGTGTGATCAAGTAAGTCATTAATGGTGATTTTGTTGCTAAGCGCGAGTTTAGGAAAATAACGATCAACGGGAGCATCAAGTTGTAGTTTGTTTTGTTCTGATAATCGAAGAATTGCAGCGGCCGTTAGTTGCTTGGTTAAGGACCCCACTTTAAATAGGTTACTTGGGTTGATTGGCCGCTTACTTTGCACATCGGCGAGACCTAGTGATTGCTCGAATATGACTTTATTATCTTTAGCGATAAGAAGGTTGCCACTAAATTGGCCATGTTGATTTTGATGCACTAAATAACGGCTGAGCGCTTCTTTATCTAACGCGAATGTATTCGTGTTAGATAAAGAATGAGACGTTGTTTGCCCCATCGTTTCCGTAGGGACTTGCGCCAGTGGTTGTTCTTGGCTAGCAGCGAAAGCGATGTTTGAAAAAGTAAGCTGACAAGCGAAAAGGGCTGCGATTGGTCGGTACTGTAAGTGCATGTTTTCCTCTGATTTAGCGGCGGCACAAGCTAAATATATCACCGTAAGTCAGGCTGGATAGCTCATGAAACTGATACGCTAGGTGTATGCAAATGCTTTGGGAGTGAGTCTGGATTAGTGTGAGAAATGAGAATGAATAGTTACATCTTTATTTCGAGCAGCTTCCAAAATATGAATTATTCATTTAGATGAGAAAGTTTAGCCAAAAGCCTGAGCAACGCAGTATGACGCTAGCTAATCATTACGTGCTGTGCTTAACTGCATAGTGTGCTTTGGGTTTGTTAACGCATTGAAAGCATTGTATTGACGCATATTTATCAAAGAGGGCCTATGCAGTATTTTCCTATTTTTGTCGATCTGGTCAATAAACCTGTATTAGTGATAGGTGGTGGGGAAGTCGCCAGCCGTAAAGTCGCCATGCTCTGTGAAGCGCAAGCTGATGTGCTGGTGGTATCGCCAACGTTAAGCGATGAGCTGTCGGTAAGATTTGCCTCAGGAGACATTCGCTACCGTCAAGCTGAGTACCAAACGCAAGATATTGATGGTGTATGGCAAATATGGGCAACAACCAATAATAGCGAACTAAATCTACGTATTCATCAAGATGCGACAGCGGCCAAGGTGCTGTGTAATGTTGTTGATAGCCCTGACCATTGTGATTTTATCACCCCCTCTATTATCGACCGTGGTTTACTGCAAGTCGCAATTTCTAGTGGTGGTGCCGCACCAGTATTAGTGCGTTTTTTACGTGAACTGCTTGAAACACAGCTAGCAGCCAATCTACCGCTTATTGCTCAGTTTTCTCAGCAATCACGCCCTTATATTAAGCAATATTTTAACACCGTCGATGAACGTCGCTATTTCTGGGAGCGGTTCTTTCGCCATCCTCTGGTGTCGAATGCTCAATCTTTACTTCAGCTACAAACCGTGTTTGAAGAGCTACTTAATACCGAGAACAATTTCATAGTGCCGCCCGTTGTGGTGTTCTATCCGCAAGACCCAGAATTACTGACGTTAAAAGCATTAAGGCTAATGCAGCAAGCGGAGCGTGTGATTTCGACGAAACATTGTCCTAAGGTGATCAGTGATCTCTGCCGTCGAGATGCCAATCGTTCACCCATTGAGAATTCTGATGAATGGCTATCTGTTGTTGAGCAATTCCCAACAGATCGTATCGTGATTCTGGCAACTTATGATGAGCCGTGTAATTTGTCTGTGCTGCCTGCCAATACGCAAGTACTGCGTTGCAATGGGGAAGCCTTTACACTGTAAACTCAGTGCAGATGAAACATGGCAGAAATCATCAGCGTTTAAATATAGAAAAACCCCGCATTGTGGTATACAAGGCGGGGTTTTTATCAAAGAGAAGAGCGTATTACGTATTAACGCTTGTTGCGCAGGTAACGTTTACGGCGTTCTTCTTTCTTCTTAATTTGTTGTTCTTTCTTTAGCTCAGTTTGGATAGCAACGTTCACTAGTTCTTCAGTGATCATTTCTGGGCGTTCCATTGTGATCTGGCCTAAGGTACCGTTGCGAAGTTCATTGATCAGTATCTCAGAGGCTTTGTGTAAATCAATGCGGCCACCAGCACGAAGGCAACCACGTTTACGGCCAATCTCTTCCATTAACTCGATATCTGTTTCTGGCATATCTTCATCAAGGTCGTAACGTGCAATTAGGCGATCGGCATAAGCCTCTTTAAGGTATTCAACCGTAAAGAAAGCCACGTCCATATAATCCATCGCTGTATCTTTAACTGCACCTGTTGCCGCTAAACGAAAGCCACTGTGCGGGTTTTCAACTTTTGGCCATAAAATCCCAGGGGTATCAGAAAGGATAATACCGTTCTGTAGATTAATACGTTGCTGTTGGCGAGTGACGGCGGGTTGGTTACCTGTAATAGCAACAGCACGGCCTGCTAACGTGTTGATGATGGTAGATTTACCAACATTCGGAATACCCATTATCATGGTACGAATGTTTTTACCCATCTCTTCACGGTGTGGTGCCAGTTTACGGCAAAGTTCTGTGATTTTTTGTACTTCAGAGATGTTTTCAGTCGTGATCGCAATCGCCTTAACACCTTGCTCTTTCTCTAGGTGGGCAATCCAAAGTTCCGTCATTTCAGGATCGGCTAAATCACGCTTATTAAGAACCTTAACAACAGGTTTTTCACCACGAAAAGAAGAGATGAGCGGGTTTTCACTACTGAATGGGATACGTGCATCCAGTACTTCAATAATTACATCAACTTTTGGGATCGCTTCTTCAATCTCTTTGCGAGCCTTGTGCATGTGACCCGGAAACCACTGGATACTGTTAGACATTTGAAAACCTTAGCATAATTTATTTATTCATTTTAAGTTACGGGGTACAACATGGGGTACATAAAATTTACCGCGCATAAAAAGGGCTGGCGTTTGCTTACTTTACAAGCAACCCCGTAACTGGAATTTTTCTATTGTGATGATCTTAACACTTTATTCTAGGCGCTGAAATTAATAGTAGGGGAGACTTCAACGAAAGTGATGAGTCTCTTCGTCATCACGGTGTAAGTTCATGCGATGGATGTGAGTACTGGCTATACCAAATGTGGCAGAGGGAAGTCCTAAGTTTTTGCTAAAGCTCATACAAAAGGACATTAATGACAAGCTGTATTCTTGAAGGCTCAATGGCAGAGGAAATTCGCTGCCATTTAATGCCATAGAAGAAGAGAAAATAGTGCCTATATTAATATAATCTAAATCGACTTGATGCGTGTGATTGGCGCTTATTTTCTTTCACGAGATTCAAAGAAATATGTCATAAATAGCATGTAAAGCAGTACGAGGAATAACTGGAAAATACGGACGTAAAACTTGTCATCTAATGCGCCATTACTCATCGAGGTTCCCATTAGGACCGTAAAACCAGTAAAGGCGGTAATGTAAAGAGGGGCCTTTGTTGGATCGGTATAAATTTTGGTGCCGATCATAGCTATGATGACGAGGATAACTAACATGTATATATACATGTTTGGTACTAAAGAAATGGTTACAAAAGCGATAAAGGCAAGTAACCCACCAAGGATGTTACTCATAGTGAAAAATAGCGCGGCTTTTCCAGTCTTATCACTGCTTGCCATTAAAGATAATATCATCACAAATGCAACTGTCAGTAGTATTTGGGATAGCTGGAAGTAGAAGTAAAAGCAAACTAACGGAAATGAAATCTTCCAGGCTCGAATGGCTGCAGCCCAACGCATCTCGTCTATCAGTGGTGATGGTGGAAAACCATTAAACTCTACCTCTTCTTCCTCAGGGAAGTACACATGAGAGAGTGCGTAGAGTGCGACCGCTAAAACCCCTGAGAATGCAAAGCCAACGCCGACATCAATTGCCACGCCCTGATCTATGATGGTTACTGAAGGGAGTAAGATAAGTTCGATCATTAGAAATGTTGCAAACATTACCCACTTTGGGTCGGTAAATAAATAGTATGCCCAAAGCATTCCAAGAGAGATCATGGCTAAAAATGCGATTTTATACTCGGGTAATCCTGATGATATTAAAAATCCAATAATAGCCGTGGATATAAGCGCATAACCTAGTTGTTTAACATGTAGAATATGGAATTGAGGTTTGTCGGTAATAAACTTTGCAGTCAATAGCGGCGTACAAAACGCTAATGGCCAGTTAAACCATAAAGCAAGGAATGTGGCGATGCCTACCGTAGTGATGTAACGCAGGATCCTTCGTTCCTGCGCTTGATTTATATTATCGAACATAAGACAAGATACTCACTAGATTAATCCAAGCCTTACCAAGAAGGTTAAATAGTGCATTATCTCCAGTATAAATAATCACATCTGCTTGCCCCCCAATACGCATCATTTCGATAGCGGCTGGCTCGTTGAGTTTTATTGTCACAGGTATACGTTGTGTGTCTCGTAACCAACCGTTTTGGTTTTGTACGTTGGCAAGCTTACCAAGTTGATCGTTTTGTCCCCAAGCCACACCAAGGTCAATCGAAGATACCGTACCTTTGAACGTTGTACCGGGCGCATAATCAAGTGCAATTTCAACGTCGTCGCCAGACTTTATGTTTCCTAAGCTATTTTCACGAAAATAGGCTTCTAGCCATAGACTGTCTTTTTCAACAAATGTCATTAATGGGGAGCCTGCCGAAGCATAAGAACCTGCTGACAAGTTCAAATTGGTTATTGCCCCGTTTGCTGGTGCGAACATTGTTGTGCGTGATAGATCTAATTGTGCTTGTTGCAGTTCAAGTAGTGCTGTTTGTATTTGGGCATTATCTTTACCCTCTGAACCTACTTGAGATTTCGCTTTTTCAAGATTAGCCTGAGCATTCAATACATCAGCATTGGACTTATCGATAGTTGCGCGGGTTGTGTCAGCATCAGACTTTGAAACAACGCCTTTCTCAGCCATTGCGAGTACTCGCTGGCCCTGACGTTTAGCATTTTCTTGCGCAATTAATGCGGTTGTTAATTGTGCTTGCGCAGCAATGATATTGGCCATTTGAGAGCCAACTTGTTGCCCGGTGATTTTAAGTTTTGCTTCTGCTTTCTTTACGGCAATTTTATATTCCGTTGGCGCTATTTGAAGTAACACATCATTTTTATTTACATTGGCATTGGGTTTAGCTTTGATTGCTTCTATTTGTCCTGAAACCTGTGGCTTTAAGGAAACAACATTGCCTTCAACTCTAGCGTTGTCAGTCGTGGGAATAATTCGGTCTGAGATAATCGCGGTACTAATTGAAACAACAGCTAATGCTAATAAGGCATTGGTTGTTATTTTAACTTTGTTTACTTTCCTTGGTTCTTCCGCTTTCTTGTCAATTTTATTATCTTCAGACATGGTTATTCTCGTGGGTAATGTTATTGATAAATAATGCTTTGATTACTCGCCTTGAGTCACTCGACGGCACAGTGTAAATGGCGTTTCATCCTTTTTTAAGAAAGCATATACACCAAATCCTCCTTTTAATTGCCATCTAACGACACTGCGTTTTTTGTTCGTTTACGTGTCGGTTTTTATATATAGGGGTTTATTAGGTTGCGTGGAAGAAGGCGGTTTCACATCGTAGCTCGAGTATCGCGAAGAATTATGCTATGTCACTAAATGGCAAGTGTGTTATTCGATTGATGATTATGATTTGTTTCTGACTTAAGAAGTCTCTTTAACTAAACAATGAAGATGACAGTAACTGAAGCCAAATATGAGCTCTAATTGGAGATCGATATGAAACTAATTAAAACACTTTCTTTAGCTTTGATAGTGCTAGCTACAAATGCTTATGCAATCACCGATGCTAGTAAGGTCGGAGCAAATGCAGGCGCGATGGTTTATTGTTATGACCATGTCGCAAGCTCAGGTCAACGCTCTAAATATAAAGTCCTTAAGCTTCAGTCTTACGATCAATATAAAGATCTACCTTCAAATGAACGTGCACGGGCACTATTGATGAAGAAGGCTGCAGAAGATGGTGACTATCTTGGCGATCGTTTAGATAAGCGCCGATGTGATAGCCTTCGAAAGATGCTTTATATTCAATATAATTAAGAGGTGAAGAGAGCTTGATGTTAATCAGTTAAGCCTTCAGCCTCTTATAAGGCCTAGCTGCATAGCCGCTAGGCCTTTTTATTGCTGTGAACACTGAACTTTTCTTCTATCTCATTTGGATCAAACGTTCTAGGCGAGTGATCACATTATGGACATTACTCCGTTGTCACAAGACATGTTTGGATGACTCGCAATGCACTCTTCTATTAGAACGTAATCGCTCTTTGTTATGAGTTTGATTATGTATTAATACGTAGCTATGACTGTTTTTGTGGGGAGGTATGGCGTTGTGTGGCTGGCTTTTTGAGATGTTGCTAAAAATAATTATCAATTTGAGACAATTGTCATTTACTATATTGCGCGAGAGGTATTTTTGATGGTGGTTTTATACCGTCCATTGTGCGAAAACAGAAAATAATAAGAGACAATCTGATGTTTAGTAGAAAGTTAAAGCAGCAGCTAGCGACTGTTCAGGGTGAGAATGCTCAGCTTCAATCGATTGTTGGATCGATCCAGTCGGAAATGGCCACTATCGAATTTGATCTTGATGGCCGAATTTTAGATGCCAATCCACTTTTTTTAGGTATTGTCGGTTATTCGTTATCCGAGGTTGTGGGTAAATACCACAAGGCCATGTGTTTTAAAGCTTTTGCTGACAGCGCTGAATATCGTCAATTTTGGCAGAATTTAAAAGCGGGCAGAGCAGCGCATGGCACGTTTGAACGTAAGAACAAGCACGGTGAGGCGATTTGGTTAGAAGCGACTTACTTTCCAGTTAAGCAAGATGGCGTGATCGTAAAGGTCATGAAGATAGCATCTGATGTTACGATCGCTAAAAACGAGTCAATTGCTCAGCAAAATGTGTTGGCTGCGCTAAACCGTTCTCAGGCGACCATCGAATTTGATCCAACAGGCATTGTTTTAACTGCGAACCAAAACTTTTTAAGTACTGTTGGCTATGCGTTAGAGCAAATTCGCGGTCAACATCACCGCATGTTCTGCGATGATACTTTCTATGCTGAAAATCCAAGCTTCTGGCAAGATCTAGCGAAAGGCCACTTTAAGTCAGGGCAGTTTTTGCGAAAAAACAGTTACGGTGACAATGTGTGGTTAGAAGCCACGTATAACCCGATATTAGATGCATCAGGCAATGTGGTTAAGGTGATTAAGTTTGCCTCTAATATCACAGAGCAGATTAAAAAGAACGAAGCCGTTGCTCAAGCGGCTGAAGTTGCTTACAGCACATCAGTAGAAACGGCACAGATTGCCAAACAAGGCTCTGAACTACTCACAGATTCTGTTGAAGTGTCAGCCAAAATATCAGAACAAGTGGAAAGCACGTCTGAACAACTTCAACTGTTGAATACTAAATCACAGAATATCGAAGCCATTGTTTCAACGATTAAAGAGATTGCCGATCAAACCAACTTATTAGCATTGAATGCAGCAATTGAAGCCGCTCGTGCTGGTGAACAAGGTCGTGGTTTTGCCGTTGTTGCGGATGAGGTACGTCAGTTGGCATCTCGTACTAGCCAGTCAACCAGTGAAATTGCTTCTGTGGTTGCAGAGAATAGAAACTTAACGGATCGTGTCACCGCAAGTATGCGTGAAGTGGCAACTATTAGTAACGAAGGCATGAACAAGATAGCTGAAGTCTCGACGGTAATGGATGAAATCTATACGGGTGCTGAAAATGTTTCGCAGACGGTCATGAGTTTGTCTGAGAGCTAACAGCCAGTTTGAAATTATAAGCGAGAAATAACAAAGCCAGAGCATGTGAAATGACTCTGGCTTTGTTGTATTTGCCTGTGCGAGCTAGAAGCTTACTAGCTTAGAAACTGGTGATACTAATAAAGACAGAAATAATTATCCCGCCTAACATAGGAACTGCGGTACGTTTAGCGAGTTCAAACGGTGATACTTCTGCCACACCTGCGATAGCCACCATATTGGGTGCTATCGGTGAAATGTTACGGCTCATCCCTGCGACAAACTGCATTGGTAATAGCATGACAACCGGTGCTATCCCCATTTTTGCTGCAATGTCAGGCACTAAGTTAGCAAACGAGAAGAATGCAGCGTTACCTGAGCCCATTAAGATGGCGGAGACCATAATGATACCGACCATCACTATGGTCATCAGTACTGGGCCAAAGCCTGCGGTTTCAGCGGCATTAACAATGACATCAATGGCACCTATGGTTTTCAGGCCTTGGGCAAAAGTTTGACCAGCAACGATGAAGGTAACCACGTTAGCAAATTGTCGGCCCATACCATCAAAGAAAATTTGAATTGAATCAATTACTTTCTTTGCGTTACCACGGCGGAAATATTCAAAGAACAGCGTGATCACGATAGACACAAACATGGCTGTTGTGACGTCCATCTTAATGCTGCTGATCATTAACTTGCTGAAAGTGAAGATCAGTACCAATGGGATAACTGGCAAAATAGCATAGATAGTAGGTGCTAGTGGTTGGCCATCTTCACCTGTTGTTGACGATTGGCTATCTTCAGTTTGATCGGCAAGGTGACGGTGCTCACTGGCAATATGACCAGCTTTTACATCGAAATACTTTTGAATAACGACATGCAGAAGCGCAATCGTGATTAATGCAGCAGCTGCGACAACAAGTTGGTATTGAACAACATAATCGACAACGTCGATACCAATAATTTCAGCGGCAAAGTTAACGTTACCTTGGCCCGGTCCCATTTCCACCGCAACCGCGGTAGCGATCGGTGCACAAGCCGATAGTCGACTTAATCCTACGCTACGCATTAGTGGGTACAGTGTCACCATCAACAATACACCTAGGCCTGAGGCACTGGTAATGAAGATAGACAGAAATTCGCCAATGATGAAACACATTGCCATGAAAAAGTAAGGCATGTGTTTAATACGAGCAAGTGGGCGAGTTAGTACGCGAACGAGTGATTCAGAAGCACCAATCTCATGCATGTAAAAAGCAAAACCGGCAATGGCCATGATTTTTAAACCAAGCCCTGCACTCTGGCTTGAAAAGGTGTTTTTAATAAACTGGAAAACATCAAGCCATTGTGAACCTGTAGAGGCGCTTTCTGGCAATGGTAGATCTTGGCCAATTAACATTGCGGCAATCATTAAAACAATGCCGCCTGCCATTAATATTGCTTGCGCTTTATATCCCTTGAGTACAAACATAGTGACAAAGCCTGTCACTATCAATGCAATGATTATTGATAACATAAGTTCCCTTAAATGACATCACAGCAAAACAGCATGATAATCTTAATTGGTGAGTGTCTAGTGGTTGTTAATAGATGTATAAATACTGGCAGGTAGGATCTTATATTGCTGGCCTTGCTTTTTTTGTGATGTATATGCTGTATTGATAATTGATTTTTTATGCGTTCAATCTGGGCTTTGTTGTTTTAAGTTCTTGATTTTGAATGGATTAAATTTAATTGTGGTGTGGGTGTATTTATCAAAGTAAGTTTCCAAAAATAACAATGTAAAACGGGGGATACTAAGAG
>NZ_NOIF01000083.1 GCF_002265265.1 Photobacterium sanguinicancri | reverse complement strand
TCGCGATCAGCCCACTCAGGGTTTTGTGGGTTGTGGTTCATGTGGTCACGCCACAGTACTTCAGCGATATCAGCCATACCCATAGGTGCACCAGGGTGGCCTGAGTTTGCTTGTTGTACACCATCCATGCTTAGGGCACGAATTGCATTAGCCAGCTCTTTCTTTGAAAGAAGGTTACGAGAAGACATGTCTGCTCCAGAGGTTCGTAGACTGTTGTAATATGGTTATTTGCTTGTCTTAAAATACCTATCATAAGGCGCAGCAAATTAACCAGGAATCGGCGGGCGGGTATTGTCGCAAAGTATTTGCCCTTACTGCAAACGATTTCCTGAACAAAATAAGTCTGTTTTCAATAAGCTGCTGGCTCCATGCCACAAAAACGCAGAGATTTCGCACAGTTAAAGTAAACGTTTGCGTCATCAATATTTATAAACCACAAAATAAGTACTGTTGATTTTCACTCTCACTTGCGTATTATAGCCGTCTAGACGGAAGTAGCTCTATACATACGAACGTACATACGTGTGAATAGAACGGCACCTAGCCCGCATAAAAGTGCTACTTATATTAATTCAATGAATACTTAAAAGTGAGAGTTCTCATGGCAAAACACCTGTTTACTTCTGAGTCCGTATCTGAAGGTCATCCAGATAAAATTGCAGACCAAATTTCTGATGCAGTATTGGATGCAATCCTAGAGCAAGACCCAAAAGCACGTGTTGCTTGTGAGACTTACGTAAAAACCGGCATGGTAATGGTTGGCGGTGAAATCACGACTTCAGCTTGGGTTGATATCGAAGAAATCACACGTGAAACTGTTCGTGAAATTGGTTACGTTCATTCAGACATGGGCTTCGATGCTAATTCTTGTGCTGTTCTGAACACCATCGGTAAGCAATCACCAGACATCAACCAAGGTGTTGATAAAGAAGACCCTAGAGAACAGGGTGCTGGTGACCAAGGTATTATGTTCGGTTACGCAACTAACGAAACTGACATCCTAATGCCTGCGCCAATTACTTACTCTCACTTACTTGTTAAGAAACAAGCTGAAGTACGTAAAAGTGGTAAACTAGATTTCCTTCGTCCAGATGCGAAATCACAAGTTACCTTCCAATACGACCAAGGTAAAATTGTTGGTATCGATGCCGTTGTTCTTTCAACGCAACACTGTGATTCAGTAACAACACCTGAACTACGTGAAGCCGTAATGGAAGAAATCATCAAGCCAGTACTGCCTGCAGAATGGATCAGCAAAGACACTAACTTCTTCATCAACCCAACCGGCCGTTTTGTTATCGGTGGTCCAATGGGTGACTGTGGTCTAACGGGTCGTAAGATTATCGTTGATACCTACGGTGGTGCTGCACGTCACGGTGGTGGTGCATTCTCTGGTAAAGATCCATCAAAAGTTGACCGTTCAGCAGCTTACGCAGCACGTTACGTTGCGAAAAACATTGTTGCTGCAGGTCTAGCTGATCGTTGTGAAATCCAACTTTCTTACGCTATCGGTGTTGCAGATCCAACATCTATCATGGTGGAAACGTTTGGTACTGAAAAAGTATCTCACGACATCATCATTGAAGCGGTTCGTCAGAACTTCGACCTACGCCCATACGGTCTACAAGAAATGCTGAACCTACTTCAGCCTATCTACCAAAAGACGGCGGCATACGGCCACTTTGGTCGTGAGGAATTCCCATGGGAAGCAACTGACAAAGCTGCAATCCTACGCGATTTCGCCAATATCAAATAAGCTCGCTTTGGCACTCAGCCAACTGCATTTTGATAGAAAAAAAGGAAGCCTCGGCTTCCTTTTTTATTGCCAGCTTAAAATCCCCTCTTCACTCTTACCAAAAAAGCGTGAGATAAAATGGCGATTATTGTCGCGATTACTGAAACTATTTATACTGCCCACTCCACCAGCCATTCAAGTTACCCATGTCCTCACTTCAATCTCAAGTTATCGCTAAAGTTGAACACTGTATTTTTCATGCAAACCAACGCCTGCAAAAACGCTTTGTCATTCCAACCATCAACTTTACCCAACGAGGAAGAATCGCAGGTAGCGCACGCTTACAAGGCTGGGAAGTTCGTTTTAACCCCGTATTACTCGAAGAAAATCCACAAGCATTTCTGAATGAAGTGGTTCCACACGAAGTGGCGCACTTGATCACATTTAAGCTTTTTGGTCGCGTTCGCCCGCATGGCAAAGAGTGGCAAACCATCATGACCCAAGTCTTTGGTATCCCGGCACGCACCACTCACAGTTTTGATGTCAGCTCAGTTCAAGGCAAAACGTTCCCCTATCAATGCCAATGTAGCCAGCATCAACTCACTGTACGCCGTCACAATAAAGTGGCACGCGGGCAAGCCAGTTACCACTGCCGACAGTGCCGCCAACCACTCACGCTGTGCGCTTAATATCGGCGGCGTCACTCCAAATAGCTCATACTCCCCCTCTCAGCATTATGTAATCGCGTAAGTTATTGGTACATCATGGCGTGATATGGTTCTAAAATAGTAAAATATTGATAAACCTATCAAACCTATTGCGAGCTAAAACGACCCATGAAACGCGCATACTTAGCCCTACTCGGCCTGCTGCTATTACCAACAGCGAGCCATGCTGAAGGTAAACACCCAACCTCATTTTCTAATGCTAAAAAACAAGCTATAAAAATCTATAAAGATCATACAGTTAGTTTTTATTGCGGCTGTGATATTGAATGGAAAGGCAAAAAAGGGATCCCAGATCTTGATAATTGCGGCTACCAAGTGCGTAAACAGCTTAAACGCGCCAGTCGTATTGAGTGGGAACACGTTGTCCCTGCGTGGCAATTTGGTCACCAGCTGCAATGCTGGCAAGACGGCGGCCGAAAAAACTGCCGTAAAGACAAACGCTTTAAAGTAATGGAATCCGATTTACACAACCTAACGCCAGCGATTGGTGAAGTGAATGGCGACCGCTCCAACTATCAATTCCTACCGTGGAATGGCAATCAGGGCGCTTTCTATGGTCAATGTGACATGAAGGTCGATTTCAAAAATAAACGCGTCGATCCACCTGTAGCTTCTCGCGGTGCGATTTCTCGTATTTACCTCTACATGGCACAAGAATACCGCGAGTTAAACCTATCACGCCAACAGCGCCAGCTAATGGAAGCATGGAATCGCCAATACCCTGTTGACCAATGGGAGTGTGAACGTGACCGCCGCATTAAGAAAACACAAGGCACTAACAACCCGTTTGTTTTAGAAGCCTGTAACCAAGCTAAGCTATAACCTTCCCGCAGCAAACTGGATACCTCGGGGCATTATCCTGAATAAAAGGGCGATAAACACAATCGCCCTCTTGTAATTCACCTTGCGCGTATCCATGTTAGTATTCTGCTTGCCAATTTATTTACTATTGAGTTATCGACCTAACCATGAGAATTCCACGTATTTACCACCCAGAGTCACTACCATCCCAAGGAAAAGTGATGCTTTGTGATGATGCAGCCAACCATGTCGGCCGCGTAATGCGTATGCAGCCAGGTCAAGAAGTGCTGATGTTTGACGGCAGCGATGCCGAGTTCCCAGCCGTGATCACTGCCGCAACCAAAAAGAATGTTGAGGTTGAAATCCAAGCTCGTAATGAAAACAGCGTCGAATCGCCGCTAGATATTCATCTTGGACAAGTGATCTCTCGTGGTGAAAAAATGGAATTCACCATTCAAAAATCAGTAGAGCTAGGTGTTAGAACCATTACCCCACTGATTTCAGAGCGTTGTGGCGTTAAACTTAATGCTGAACGTTTTGAGAAAAAGCTCGATCAATGGCAAAAGATTGTGATTGCAGCCTGCGAACAGTGCGGCCGTAATGTCGTACCAGAAATTCGCCCAGTGATGAAATTAGAAGACTGGTGTGCCGAAGCGTACGACGGCTTGAAACTGAATCTGCACCCACGTGCAACTTATTCGATTAATACTCTGCCAGAACCAGTGACCAAAGTGAAATTACTGATTGGCCCTGAAGGCGGCTTATCTGCCGATGAAATTTCAATGACCGAACAATATACTTTTGATGAAGTATTGTTAGGTCCTCGCGTACTACGTACCGAGACAACAGCAATGACAGCTATTACTGCATTACAAGTTCGCTTCGGCGATCTGGGCTAACAAGAGGATAACAGCAATGATCAAACTGGGTATCGTGATGGACCCTATCGAGTCTATCAACATTAAAAAAGACTCCAGCTTTGCCATGATGATGGAAGCTCAGCGCCGTGGTTGGGAAATTCATTACATGGAAATGAATGACCTATCGCTAGAACAAGGTAAAGCGGTTGCCCGCACTCGCGTTGTAACGCTACAAGAAGATCCAAACGGCTGGTTTGAATTCCAAAGCGAGCAAGAAATCGCCCTGTCTGATCTTGATGCTGTATTAATGCGTAAAGATCCGCCGTTTGACACTGAGTACATCTACGCGACTTATATTCTTGAACGCGCAGAAAACGAAGGTGCACTGATCGTCAACAAACCACAAAGCCTACGTGACTGTAACGAAAAACTGTTCACCGCTTGGTTCCCTGAACTGACGCCAACGACCTTAGTAACACGCCGTGCAGATAAGCTGAAAGCTTTCCACCAAGAACATAGTGATGTGATCCTAAAACCCCTTGATGGCATGGGTGGCTCGTCTATCTTCCGTGTAATGAAAGGCGATCCAAACGTTTCAGTGATCATCGAAACGTTAACGGCGATGGGTGAAAACTACTGTATGGCACAAACGTTTGTACCTGATATCAGCAACGGTGATAAGCGTATCTTAGTAGTGGATGGTGAACCAATGCCATATTGCCTAGCGCGTATTCCAGCCAAAGGTGAAACTCGCGGTAACTTGGCAGCTGGTGGCCGTGGCGAAGCACGTCCTATCAGTGAAACAGACCGTAAAATAGCAGAAACTGTCGCCCCAGTACTAAAAGAAAAAGGTCTGATTTTTGTTGGCCTTGATGTCATTGGCGACAAGCTAACAGAAATCAACGTTACTAGCCCAACCTGTATCCGTGAAATCGAAGCGGCTTTCGATATTTCAATCACAGGTAAGTTGATGGATGCTATTGAGCGCCGTGTAAACGCTCACGCATAATTGTCTGCACCTCTAAATTTAATACGCCTATCAGCTTAGCTGGTGGGCGTTTTTTTATGCTCAGTTTTACGTTTAATCTTGATGATATATCGACAGTTTCGCCATTCCTCGGCATACTTATCACTAACCCCCTCTCTTTAGATACGCAATGAGGTACAACCAATGATGGATCTGACAAATCATTTTTTGATTGCGATGCCGTCCTTACAAGATTCCAGCTTCAAGCGTAGTGTGGTTTATGTGTGTGAGCATAATGATGAGGGGGCGATGGGCGTTGTAGTTAACGTACCTATCGACATTTCATTAAATAACATGCTGGAACAACTCGACCTTGAGCGCAGTTTACCTGTGACTCAGGCACAGCATTTAGATCAGCCCGTTTTGAATGGCGGTCCAGTCTCAAGTGATCGAGGATTTGTTCTGCATAACCATAGTGGTGTGTTTAGTTCGAGCATTCAGGTTACACCAACGCTGAGTGTCACCACCTCTAAAGATATCTTGGCAATTTTAGGATCCGATGACTCACCTGAAAAATTCCTCGTCGCTTTAGGCTATGCAGGCTGGGATGCCGGACAACTTGAACAAGAGTTAGTGGATAACCATTGGCTAACCATTGAAGCGGATCCCGCTATACTATTCGATACTCCGATCAACGAACGCTGGCACAAAGCCGTGGCGAAACTGGGTATCAATGCCGCAAATCTTTCTATTGATAAAGGACATGCATGAGCAATTCACGAAGTGTATTAGCGTTTGACTATGGAACCACCAGCATAGGTACTGCCATTGGCCAAGAGCTAACTGGTACAGCTAGTCCATTAAGTGCATTTAAGGCACGTGATGGTGTGCCTAATTGGGATGACATCGAAAAACTACTAAAAGAATGGCAACCGGACTTAATCGTGGTAGGTCTACCGCTTGATTTAGAAGGTAATGAATTGCCAGCGATTACACCTCGCGCAAAAAAATTCGCGAACCGCCTCCATGGCCGTTTTGGCTACCAGGTTGAACTACACGACGAACGCCTCACGACAGTGGAAGCTAAGTCCGATTTATTCAACCAAGGTGGCTACCGCTCACTCAGTAAAGGCAATGTTGACTCCCAATCAGCCGTAGTGATTTTGGAAAGTTGGTTCGAACGCCAATACGGTGAATAAGAGCACCCAGTAAAGACTTAAAACGGCGCGAACAGTTATCTGTCGCGCCGTTTTTGTTGCACGCTAGAAACCTTACGTTGGAACAATAACGATAAAAGATCAGCTTTTTGTCTTTTATCCAGCCAATCACTGCACAGCTTATCTTTCTTCTTTTATCGATCCCGCTCGATCCGCTACGCGTAAGGGTTGATCAGCTTGTACAGCTTTTAGACTACATATACTCAAAAGCTCATATCGCTGATCACTGTGATCCGCGAATATAAAAAAGCCTCTATAAAATAGAGGCTTAATACTATCGTTTGGTTTTAGTCACTTTTAGATCATGATAACCCTAAAGCTATTCGATCATCATATTACTAATGGTGGGGTCATCTTAATCAAAGCTAACGGTCACCCCTTCTAAGCTGCTATTGCCTTGCTGAAACTTATCGCCTTTTTTGATCATTAAGCGTAAATCATTGGCAGAATCCGCATGGTGTAGAGCATCTTGCTCGGTGATCTTCCCACCATTAAACAACTCGAACAGTGACTGATCAAACGTCATCATTCCCGAGTCAGTCCCTTTAGCCATCGTGTCTTTGATCTCGTGTAATTCTCCGCGTCGGATCAGATCGGCAACTCGCGGTGTATTGATCAACAACTCAAAGGCCGCGTGTCGACCTACCCCATGCGCATCGGGGATCAACTGCTGTGCCAATACACATTTAAGGTTCAGTGACAGATCAAACAAAAACTGATCACGGCGCTCTTTCGGCACCAAATGCAAAATACGCTCAAGCGCTTGGTTGGCATTATTGGCGTGTAGGGTTGCCATACATAAGTGGCCCGTTTCGGCAAAGTTCATCGCGTATTCCATGGTTTCAGGCGTACGAATTTCACCAATCAAAATCATATCGGGCGCTTGGCGCAGTGAGTTTTTCAATGCAACTTCGTAGCTCTCGGTATCCAGTCCGACTTCACGTTGGGTCACTATGCACTTGTCGTGTTGGTGAACAAACTCAATCGGATCTTCTACCGTTAAGATATGACCACTACGCTGTCGATTGCGAAATCCAGTCAAAGCCGCCATCGACGTCGATTTACCCGATCCCGTTGCACCAACAACAAGGACCAAACCACGTTTTGCCAGCGCCATCCGCTCCATATCAATCGGCAGTGATAACTCATCCAACTTAGGGATCTGAGTTTCAATACGTCGCACCACCATGCCCGGCAACTCACGCTGCCAAAAAGCACTGACACGAAACCGAAGTTCATCACGCACTAACGCAAAATTGGCTTCACGGGTGGTCTCAAATTCGTGGGTTAATTTAGGATCCAGCGCTTCAGCAAAAAAAGCATCAACACCTGCACGATCCAGCCTTTCACCCACAGCTTGCAACTGACCATCAATCTTTAACAAACACGGTGAATCAACCGTGATGTAAAGATCCGAGGCTTTACTCGCCACCATCTGATTAAGAATGTCTTGTAAAATCATCACCCGCTCCTACATTCGGTTTGCGGCACTGTCGAGGATACGTCGGCCTTCTTCCGCTTCGACCGTTCCTTGCGCCACTAGCATTTTGATACTCTGCTCCATGGTCTGCATACCGACTGCCGAGCCGGTTTGAATCATCGAATACATTTGCGCCACTTTATCTTCACGAATTAAATTTCGAATGGCTGGGGTCGCCATCATAATTTCATGTGATGCAACACGCCCACCACTGGTACATTTCAGCAGGCTTTGTGAAATTACCGCCCGCAATGATTCCGATAACATCGAGCGCACCATGGATTTATCATTACCAGGGAAAACATCGATAATCCTGTCGATAGTTTTAGCCGCCGAACTGGTATGCAAAGTTCCTAATACAAGGTGACCCGTTTCTGCCGCTGTCAGTGCCAAGCTGATTGTTTCTTGATCGCGTAACTCACCCACTAAGATAACATCGGGATCTTCACGCAGCGATGAACGTAGTGCTGCTTGAAAACTGTGGGTATCACGGTGCACTTCACGCTGATTAATCAAACTACGTTTGCTGTGATGAACAAATTCAACTGGGTCTTCGATCGTTAGAATATGACGGTTGTAGTTTTCGTTAATGTAATCCACTAAAGCTGCAATCGTGGTTGATTTACCCGATCCTGTCGCCCCCGTCACTAACACTAATCCACGGGGTAGCTGGGCAATATCATAGAAAATGTCAGGAACACTGAGTGATTCCAACGTTGGCACATGCATAGGTATGGTACGAAAAACAGCAGCACTACCACGAGACTGGTGAAACGCATTCACCCTAAAGCGACCCACATCAGGTAATTCGAACGAAAAGTCCACTTCGAGCTTTTCTTCATACTCTCGACGCTGAGCATCATTCATAATATCAAAAACTAAGCGATGCACTTCGCTATGCGCTAAAGCAGGTAAACTCAGTTTACGTACATCACCATCAACACGAATAATTGGTGGAACCCCTGCAGAAAGATGCAGATCAGAGGCATTATGCTTTACACTAAAGTCCAGTAGTTCGGTGATATCCATTAATTTTCCCCACAGAATCAATTATGAGTAGTATCAAGCAAAATATTGAACAGGTCATCACTCAGATCGCTGCAGCAGCTGAAAAATGCGGCCGAAACGCCGATTCAGTGCAACTGTTGGCGGTGAGTAAAACAAAACCTATTGCTGCTATCGATGACGCGATAGCGGCAGGCCATCGCGCATTTGGTGAAAACTATGTGCAGGAAGGTGTCGAGAAAGTGCAACACTTTCGTGCAACACCTTATGCCGAGGCTTTAGACTGGCATTTTATCGGCCCCATTCAGTCGAATAAAACTCGCCCTATTGCAGAACACTTTGATTGGGTGCATTCAATTGATCGGGCCAAGATTGCCCGTCGGCTTAGCGATCAACGCCCAAGTGAATGCCGACCGCTCAACGTACTATTACAGGTCAACACCAGCGGTGAAGCCAGTAAATCAGGCTTAACCTTTGATGAGCTACCTAGCGTAGCCGCTGATATTGCTACCATGCCCAATGTGGTATTACGCGGTTTAATGTCAATCCCTGAAAAAGCGCACGACTACGACAGTCAACTTGCCGCTTTTCAATCATTGTCTGATGCCATGGCGGCACTCCAATCCGATCACCCCCAACTCGATACCCTTTCAATGGGAATGAGTGGTGATATGGATGCAGCCATTGCTGCTGGCAGTACCATTGTTCGTATCGGTACCGCAATTTTTGGTGCTCGTGATTACAGCAATAAAGCCTAGTCCGCCACCATCGAGTATGTGTTAATAGCATTTGCTCTAGAAAATATGATTTCTTACCCCCATAACTAAAAGGGTAAGGTTTAACAGGCAAGGAGCCTTATTCAATGGAACAACGCTCAATCACCTTTATTGGTGCAGGCAACATGGCCCACTCAATTATTGCAGGGTTAGTGACTAGCGGTTACAACGCGAACCTCATCACAGCCACAGCGCCGAGTGCAGAACGTCGTGAACCGCTTGCTCGCCAATACGGCATTCACACCGATGACGATAACGTGCGTGCCGCCGAGCATGCCGATGTTATTGTATTAGCGGTTAAGCCTCAGTTAATGGCTTGTGTGTGTGAAAAACTGCAAGGTATTAACTTCGACAACAAACTGGTGATTTCAATTGCGGCGGGTATTTCAGCACAGCGATTAAATGAAATGCTGGCTTGCGAACTAAAGCTCGTACGTGTAATGCCCAATACCCCCTCTTTAATCGGGAAAGGAATGAGCGGCTTATACGCATCTGAAATTGTTGGTCAGCAAGATAAAACCTTTGCCGAGCAACTAATGCAAGCTGTCGGTGAAGTATGCTGGGTCGAACAAGAGTCTGGCATTAATGCTGTGATCGCCGCGGCAGGCAGTGCACCTGCGTATTTCTTCTTATTCATGGAAGCCATGCAAGCAGAAGCGATCAAACAAGGCTTTGATGCAGATACTGCCCGTTTGTTAGTGCAACAATCCGCATTGGGGGCAGCAGGTATGGTCCAAGCCAACCCTGATCTCGAACTTTCAACCCTGCGCGAACAAGTGACATCCAAAGGTGGTACAACGGCGGAAGCGCTTCGCACATTTAACGAACATCAGCTGAGTGATACAGTAGCCAAAGCAATGCGTGCTGCGGTCTCTCGCGCTGAAGAAATGGAAAAACTTTTTTAAGGTTACTATATGAATGCAATGGCTTTTTTATTAAATACGGTATTTGACCTCTACATCATGGTCGTATTACTGCGTGTCTGGTTACAGTGGTCACGAGCGGATTTCTATAATCCTTTTTCGCAATTTGTGATTAAAGCAACCCAACCTATCGTGGCACCGCTACGCCGTATTATTCCATCAATCGGCTCGCTAGATTTAGCGACCTTATTACTGGCGTACGTACTAAGCGTTGTGAAGTTCCTGTCACTACAAATGGTTGTGAGCGGCGGAAACATGATGTTCAGCCCTGACTTCTTATGGGTCGGTGCGCTGGCAATGCTAAAAGCAGCGGGTGGATTACTGTTCTGGGTACTTCTGATCCGTGCGATCCTTAGCTGGGTTAGCCAAGGCCGTAGCCCTATTGAATACGTTATGCATCAGCTAACCGAACCACTAACGGCCCCTATTCGCCGCATCTTGCCACAAATGGGCGGATTGGATTTAAGTGTTCTTGTGCTGTTTATCGGCTTGCAGTTCGCCAACTTCCTAATGGGTGACTTAATAGGCCCAGTCTGGTTCCAACTATGAGCCAACCCGCAGTTGCTCGTGCTGGTGATGATCTTATTATTCGGCTGTATATACAGCCGAAAGCCAGTCGCGATCAAATCGTTGGTTTACATGGCGATGAACTAAAAATCGCCATTACCGCGCCACCAGTCGACGGTAAAGCCAACGCCCACCTTGCCAAATATCTAGCCAAACAATTTAAAGTGGCTAAAGGGCAAGTGTGTATTGAAAAAGGTATGCAAGGGCGTCATAAGCAAGTACGCATTGAAAGCCCGAAAAACCTACCTGACAGCGTTGTTCCACTGCTCGAATAGACGAACAGTAGCCGCAACCTTTCATCGTAATGCGCGTGACTGCTTAACATAAGGATCAGCTGGCTCCTCTATACTTAGGGGAGTCGCTGTATTACCCACTTAATGCTTGGAGTAATTAAATAACACCGCCAAGGTCTTATTAATTAACGACGAATAAAACGTAAGTGAGTAACAAAAGGATAATGTCATGAAAAATATGTTTTTTTTACTGTCTGCGCTTTTATTCAGCGCCTTACCAGCCCAAGCCGAGCAACTTAAGAATATTGGTGAGCTAGAAGTACACTATTCTAGCTTCCCGTCGACCTTCCTAACGCCAGAAGTGGCCAGTACCTACCGTATCCAACGTAGCCGCTATTCTGCGGTCGTCAATGTCACCGTACTGGATAAAAGCCAGCAAGGAAAACCCGCAGTGGCGGCGGTACTGTCAGGTACGGCACGGAATTTACTGGGTAATGAAAAGCGCTTATCTTTTCGCGAAGTCCGTGAAGGCAAAGCCATTTATTACATTGCAGAAATTAGCCATGCTAATGAGGAAAGCTTAAAGTTTAATATCGATGTAAGCCAAAATGGTACCAATGGCACCATCAACTTTAAACAAACTTTCTTTGTCGATTAAGACTCAAGTTAAATCAGTAATATCAGGCGTCTAAAGTTACTCTTAGACGCCTTTTTCTTTTCTGCTCAAATAATCAGATCCGCAATCTACTGAACCAGTAGATTGAATGGGGTATGATGCGCCCCAGATACAATGACTGCATTTCAGAGGAAAAGTAATGAGCAAACTTGTACTAGCAACAGGCAACCAAGGCAAAGTGAAAGAGATGGCTAATATTCTGGCCGATTTCGGTTTTGATGTGGTTGCACAAAGTGATTACAACGTCTCTGAAGTGGCAGAAACTGGCACCACTTTCATTGAAAATGCCATTATCAAAGCGCGTCATGCCGCTAAAGAAACGGGCTTACCTGCTATCGCGGATGACTCAGGTTTAGAGGTTGATTTCCTTAAAGGCGCACCAGGTATTTATTCCGCGCGTTACGCTGGCGAAGGTGCAAGCGATCAGCAGAACATCGAGAAACTACTTGAGGCGATGAAAGATGCACCAGCAGAACAACGCACTGCACGCTTCCATTGTGTGCTGGTAATGATGCGCCATGAAAACGATCCAACCCCTTTGGTATGCCACGGTAGCTGGGAAGGCAGCATCCTGACCGAAACCCACGGTGACAATGGCTTCGGCTACGATCCTGTATTCTGGGTACCAGAAGATCAATGCGCATCAGCACAGCTAGAGCCTGTACGTAAGAAACAACTGTCGCACCGTGGTAAAGCACTGCAAAAACTCTTTGCTGCGCTAAAGGAAGCCTAATGCAAGTACCACCGCTTAGCTTATACGTTCATATCCCTTGGTGTGTTCAGAAATGTCCCTACTGCGACTTCAACTCGCACGCCTTAAAAGCGGATATTCCCGAGCTCGACTACATTGATGCGTTGCTCGACGATCTTGATATCGATTTAGCCGCTTATCAGCTTGATGATCGTGCGCGACCGCTTCACTCAATATTTATTGGTGGTGGCACGCCAAGCTTGATCTCACCTCCAGAAATTGGCCGACTCATCGCCGGGATCCAAGCGCGTATTCCATTTAGTGACGATATTGAAATCACCATGGAAGCCAACCCTGGCACAGTAGAAGCAGGGCGTTTCGACGCCTATCGCCAAGTCGGTGTTAACCGCATTTCTATCGGGGTACAAAGTTTCCAAGATGACAAGCTAACCCGCTTAGGTCGCATTCACGGCAGTGACGAAGCAAAAAAAGCGGCACTACTGGCCACCAATGCTGGCTTAAACAGCTTTAACCTCGATTTAATGCACGGCTTACCGGATCAGTCACTGGATGATGCGATGTCGGATCTCCAGCAAGCCATCGCTCAAAATCCACCGCACTTATCTTGGTACCAGCTCACCATTGAACCCAACACCTTGTTCTATTCAAAGCCGCCAACGCTGCCTGATGACGATAATTTGTGGGATATTTTCGAGCAAGGCCACCAGCTATTATCTGAAGCGGGTTATGTACAGTACGAGATTTCTGGCTATAGCAAACCGGGCTATCAGTGTCGTCATAACCTTAACTACTGGCGTTTTGGTGACTACCTTGGCATAGGTTGTGGATCGCATGGTAAAGTCAGTTTTGCCGATGGACGTATTGTTCGTACCGTCAAAGTAAAACATCCTCGTGGCTATTTGAACCCCGCGAAACCGTATCTAGATCAAACAACAGAAGTGACGATTGAAGATCGTCCGTTTGAATTCTTCATGAACCGCTTCCGCTTACTAGAAGCCTGTCCAAAGCAAGATTTTATTGATCGTACCGGCTTACCATTAAGTACTATCGCACCGACAATGGATTGGGCGATCGAGCAAAACTTCCTGCAAGATCAAGGCGAGCAGTGGCAGATCACCGAGCACGGAAAACTATTTTTAAACGATTTACTGGCCGCTTTTGTCGCTGAAGACGACGAATAACATCCCGTTTTAGCTTAAAAACAAAAAACGCGAATGCTCACCACATTCGCGTTTTTTATTTTATCTATCCGACACTTCTGCAATAACTTAGGGCTGGCTAAAACTTATAGTGTCACTGTACGCCATGCTTTTAGTGCTGGAATAGTCGATTGAATTTGCTGTTCTTTTTGCTGGCGTGCCGCTACTTTTTGACACAGTTCATCGCTGACTTCGGCCTCATCACTTATCGGAAATAATTGCGCTAAATCCGCAAGCATCAACTGATGATAGTCCGATAAAACCTGCTGCTGTTCCGCGCTTAATGCCACGCGATGCACACCAAAATAGAGCTTACCTTCAGCATTAACAGTAAACGCATGCTGCCCATCATTCAATGAAAGCGTACCTTGTTCAACCGACACTTGATTGTGCCATATTGGCTCACATGCCAGTGCAACAGAGGCACCTAACATCCCCACCACAACCAGTGCCGCAGATATCATGCGAGCGAATGCACGAAAGATCGTTATTCGTTTTCTGCTCAGTGTTCTCTTCAGTCCTGTCATCTCATCCCCTTTAAACGGCAAAGGGCGACGGACTATACCAAAATCACCCTAAAAAATTGAACGGCCAATACGATCTGCAAGTAACTCCAGTGCTGCCGTACCTGCTAATGAATTACCGGAAGGATCCAATTCTGGCGACCATACACAGATAGTCATTTCACCCGGCACAATCGCAACAATACCGCCACCAACACCAGATTTGCCCGGCATACCAACACGGTAAGCAAACTCGCCAGCGCCATCGTATAAACCACAGGTCGCAAGCAATGCATTCATTTGCTTACTCTGAGTTTGGCTGATAATGGTTTTTTTTGCGCCTAAAGGAAGTCCCTTATTTGCTAAATAGCTAAAGGTACGCGCCAAATCAACGCAGCTCATCCGCAGCGAACAGTAGCTAAAATAGTTAGTTAGAACTGGCATCACTTCATTTTCAAAGTTACCGAACGAACGCATTAAATAGGCAATGGATGCATTACGATCGCTGTGTTGCATTTCTGAACTCGCTACCGCTTTATCGTAAATAAGGTGTGGGTTACAAGCCAGTTCACGCACTTGTTCCAGCATTCGATATTGTGGAGCAGACAAGCGGCTATGCAGTAAATCTGATACCACTAACGCCCCCGCATTAATAAAAGGATTACGCGGAATACCGTTTTCCATTTCCAGCTGGATCATTGAGTTAAAAGCATGACCCGATGGTTCTTTTCCTACTCGTTGCCAGATTTCTTCTGGCTCGTACAAGGTCATCGCCAATGTCAGACTCAGCACCTTGGAAATCGATTGAATAGAAAAACATTCGTTACTGTCGCCCGCTTGAATAATCTCACCATCGTTGTAACACACAGCGATGCCAAGTTTGTTCGGCGAAACTTCGGCTAAGGCAGGAATATAATCAGCCACTTTTCCCTTACCAATTAAGGGCCTGACTTCATCCAAAATACCAGCGAGTAACTCTTCTGTTGGTTTCATTTCTTCAACTCCAAGGGCAAAAAAGCCAACACTAGGTTGGCTTTTTAATTTACGGTGACTGTAAATTCAGTACATTTTTACGTTACGAATTACTCAGTACGCGCGAATTTCATGTCCCACACGCCGTGACCTAAACGGTGACCACGTGCTTCGAATTTAGTTAATGGGCGATCTTCTGGACGAGGAATATAGTCGCCATCTGTTGCCGTGTTTTTGTAGCCAGGGGCTGCATTCATCACTTCAACCATGTGCTCTGCATAGTTTTCCCAGTCTGTCGCCATGTGGAATACACCACCGATTTTAAGCTTCTTACGTAGCATTTCAACGAATTCTGGCTGAACGATGCGACGTTTGTGATGACGCGCTTTATGCCATGGGTCAGGGAAGAACAGTTGAACGGTATCTAAGCTACCGTCTGGGATCATGTAATCAAACACTTCCACGCCATCGTGACACATAACACGAAGGTTAGTCAGTTCAGCTTCACCTGCCGCCATTAAACATGCGCCAACACCAGGACTATGTACTTCAATACCGATAAAGTTTTTCTCAGGTGCGTTTTTCGCCATTTCTACTAGCGAAGCGCCCATACCAAAACCAATCTCAAGCACAACAGGTGCTTCACGGTTGTATTCTTCAGCCCAGTTTAGGTTTTCTTTAACGAAATCCACACCCATAGTCGGCCAGTGTTTATCCATTGCCATTTCTTGGCCTTTGGTTAAACGACCTTCACGACGAACGAAGCTACGGATCTTACGAACCAGCTTACCGTCTTCAGTAAATTCAGTCAGCGTAACGTCGCCAGACTTCTTTGTAACTTCACTCATGGGGGGTTTCCTAAACTAGAAAAGAATAAAAACTAAGCGACGGCATTATCCAAAGTTATGGGATAAGTGCAAGTCTGATGTCGAATTCAGCACCCTGCTTATACCATCAACTACAAAAAAAAACATTAACCGAGCAGATACCGCCCTAATCAATCCACCGACGGTTCATTACGACAGCCCTGACTTTCATTGCGAGAATGCTGACTTTATGGTGCAATCCACCTCGAATATAGAGTCGCTATACACAATAACAAACACATTAAAGAGCGTGCTACCAATGCGCCTAAGTAGAGTCCTGTGAGCAATCCTGTTAGTAATGCCTTCTCCCACGCTATTTTAGCTTGGTACGATAAATTTGGCCGCAAAACCTTGCCTTGGCAATTAGAAAAAACGCCGTATAAAGTATGGTTAAGCGAGATCATGTTACAACAAACTCAAGTTGCAACCGTCATCCCCTATTTCGAACGCTTCTTGGCACGCTTTCCAACTGTGCAAGATCTGGCAGCAGCAGAGCAAGATGAAGTGCTTCACTTGTGGACAGGACTCGGCTACTACGCACGGGCTCGCAACCTACACAAAGCGGCGCAATGCATAGTGAACGAACATGGCGGTATCTTCCCTTCAGATATCGACCAAGTACAAGCCTTGTCTGGCATTGGCCGCTCAACCGCAGGTGCGGTTCTATCACTGTCACTCAAGCAGCATCACCCAATTTTAGATGGTAACGTCAAACGTACCCTTTCGCGTTGCTATGCCGTCGAAGGCTGGCCGGGGAAAAAAAACGTAGAAAACGCACTGTGGGAAATAGCAGAAACCAATACGCCCGCTGACGGCGTAGAACGTTACAACCAAGCCATGATGGATATGGGGGCAATGATTTGCACCCGAAGCAAACCTAAGTGTGAATTGTGCCCAGTCAATGATATTTGCCAAGCTAAAGCGCAAGGGCGCCAAGCCGAGTTCCCAGGTAAAAAGCCAAAGAAAACGATGCCTGAAAAACAAACATGGTTTGTAATTTTGCAGCATGGCGATGAAGTTTGGCTGGAACAGCGGCCACAAACCGGTATTTGGGGCGGATTATGGTGTTTCCCTCAGCACGATAACGATCAACTCACAGACATCATTGAACAGCGGCTCACGGATCAATCCAGAGTGGTCGCGAAAGAGCAGCTTACCGCTTTTCGTCATACATTCAGCCATTATCACCTCGACATTACACCGGTACATTTCACATTAGACAAGCTACCACATGAAATACGAGAAAACGGCCAATGGTATAACTTACGTCAACCTGCAAAAATTGGCTTAGCCGCCCCCGTTCAGCAAATTTTAGAGAGTTTGCACTATCAGCTGGTGAACGGTTAACCCTAGAAAATTAATGGCTTTGTGATACGCATGGGAGTTCTGGCAGCCGTCGCGACACTCTGGTATAACTAGCTGCGTACGTAAGTAGGTTATGACTGAAGGAGCCGCTCAATGAGCCGTACTGTATTTTGTACTCGCCTTAAAAAAGATGCGGAAGGTTTAGATTTCCAACTTTACCCAGGTGAACTTGGTAAACGCATTTTCGACAACATTTCTAAAGAAGCTTGGACTGAATGGCAAGGAAAACAAACCATGCTGATCAATGAGAAAAAGCTCAACATGATGGATGTCGAACACCGTAAATTGCTTGAAACAGAGATGGTTAAATTCCTGTTTGAAGGTCAAGACGTGATCATCGACGGTTACACACCGCCGAGTGAGTAATTGCACTGTATCTTTGTCGATATAGTTACTGAACGTCACGGTTTGTCATCATTTCGGTGAAAAAGGCTTACCGTAACGTTCAGAAAATGACATCATTTGCCGCTACATAAATGATGTCATTTTTTTATCTGTCGGTGTTATGAAAAAACGCGCTCTCTTATTGTTGTCCTTAGCTCTATTAAATGGTTGTAGCCGTGAATTTATTGAAAAAATTTACGACGTTGACTACAGTACGACAAACCGTTTCGCCAATAACCTTGCACCGCTTCCAGGCCAATTCACCAAAGATTTAGTGGCATTAGATAAACTGATTAATTCATTTAATGGTGAAGTCGAACGCTATTGGGGCAATGAAGGCATGATTGCCAGCAAGCACCACTACGTAAAATACACCGATGGTTATCAAAGCCGTGCCCACGTTGATTTCGACCGAGGCGTTGTCGTTATTGGAACCGTGGCAAAAACAGAACCAGAAAAACACTTAAAAGCCGCCATTGTAACAACCCTTCTAACTCCCGATGATCCCGCTGGGGTCGATCTTTACTCGGATCAAAAAATTCAAGTCGGGGGTAAACCCTTCCTGTTTGGTCAAGTATTAGATCAAGATAAAAAACCCGTTGAATGGTCGTGGCGTGCTAATCGCTTTGCCGACTACTTAGTCAAAAATAAAATCAAAAAGCGCAAAGTCCGTTTTCAACAAGCGTATTACGTGGAAATCCCAATGGTGTCCGATCACGTTGATAAGCGGGGTTATAAATACGCTAGCATCGTGCGCGACGCATCAAAACGTTATGGCATTAATGAAGATTTGATTTACGCGATCATCAAAACAGAAAGCAGCTTCAACCCTTATGCCGTAAGCCACGCTAATGCCTATGGTCTAATGCAAGTGGTGCCCAAAACCGCAGGGGCTGATGTTTTTAAGTTGGTAAAAAAGAAATCAGGCGTCCCCTCGCCCGAGTACCTCTTTGACCCAGTCAAAAATATTGATACCGGAACCGCATATTTTTACATTTTAAAAAACCGTTATTTAAGGGATGTAAAACACCCGACTTCACTGCATTACAGCATGATTTCTGCTTATAACGGCGGGACTGGTGGCGTACTCAATACGTTCAATCGAAATGATCGTAAACGCGCGATGAATGATCTCAATAACTTGAAACCCAACCAAGTGTATTGGGCATTAACCAATAAACACCCGAAAGCGGAAGCTCGACGTTACTTACAAAAGGTAACGACTTTCCAAAAAGAGTTTAATCAAGGCAAGATCTAGCTAGCTGTTTACTTATTCACCTCGCGCCACTTCCTTAAAGTGGCGCGACAGAAGATCTACGACAAATCAGCGGCAAAATCCCTCAGACCCAAAAACATCGTTTTACCTCACCCCACTCCAATTTTGGGGTTTCTACTGCCTTAAATGTGCGATCCTTCCACCCCTATGTGTAAAATTCCAGCAAGCAGGCCGATTTACTGTTTTATCTAAAAAAAATGGTTGACGACAACGCCCAAAACCCGTTTAATAGCGCTCCGTTGCCTCGATAGCTCAGTCGGTAGAGCAGAGGATTGAAAATCCTCGTGTCGGTGGTTCGATTCCGCCTCGAGGCACCATTACTTCTCTTTAGTAGTTAAAAATGGTGCAAGCAACGATAGCAATTCCCCTTTAGTTCAGTTGGTAGAACGGCGGACTGTTAATCCGTATGTCGCAAGTTCAAGTCTTGCAAGGGGAG